>JAMORK010000015.1 GCA_027063645.1 Sulfurimonas sp. | reverse complement strand
ACAGTTACCTATTTAATAGATAGTGTCTCTTACTTGCTTAGTTTTCAATGATCTCAAATGGTTGAATCTTTATCGATTCCTTGAACTTAAACTCTAAGTCCTACCGTTTGTGGATGGGAATTATAGGAGATTACGACTTTAATGTCAAGGGTTTTACAAAAGAATTCAATAATTCTTTTTAAAATGTTTCTATTGGATTTGTTTTTCTTATTTTTTAATCTTTGATTTAGAGCAAAATTTGAATTATATATAATGTAAGCATTTTATGAACTATTTGAGCGTTGCTATTTATTAACTCTTTGACTATAAAATTCCCTATCAAAATATTATCTTTTACTATAAAGATATTAAAGGAATTAAAATGGGACTATATGATCGTGATTATGCTAGAGGGAACTCTTATGCATATGGGACTGCAAGTCGTAGTGAAGCACAAATAGTCTCTTTTGTTAAAGAGACTTATAAACTTTTCGCAGCTTCAATGATGGCTGGGGCAGTTGGTGCCTATATTGGTGTACCAATGGCTGGAGCAATCCAAGCTATGATCTGGCCACTCTTTTTCTTAGAGATTGGTCTTTTAATTGGACTTCAATTTGTTAAACGCAAACCGGGTATCAATTTACTTGTTATGTTTGCATTTGTATTTATGACAGGTATTACTATTTCACCTTTACTTTCATACACACTTGGTATGAATGGTGGTGGGGTTATTGTTGGTAATGCTTTTGCAATGACATCTGTTGTATTTGGATCAATGAGCTTTTTTGCTATTAAAACAACTAAAGATTTTACAAGTTATGGAAAACCACTTATGATTGCACTTTTTGTCATCATCGGTTTTTCTATTATTAATATTTTCTTGGGTAATGGCATGCTTGCTATGATGATTAGTGGGGCAGTTGTTTTTCTTTTTAGTATATTAGTTATCTATGATACTCAAAACATTATGGCTGGAGCATATGAAACACCAATTGATGGTGCTATTGCTCTTTACTTAGACTTTCTAAACATCTTTACAGCCTTACTTCAAATCTTTGGTGTTTTAAACAACGATGACTAAAGAAGCTATCTCACCCGAACTTTTTCGGGTGATTGATGCAAATCTCAATCGCCTCAAAGAGGGGATTCGTGTTATAGAAGATATAATGCGATACCGCGACAACAACAAAGAACTTTCCCAAAAACTTAAATCACTTCGTCATCTTGCTGTAATAGATGAATATACAGAGTTACTTCACTATCGTGATTCCATTAATGATGTTCTGCGTCCTACGACTCAGAGCGAGATGAAACGCGATTCCATAGTAGGTATCATGGCTGCTAACTTTAAACGTGCTGAGGAGTCCTCACGGGTCTTAGAGGAGCTATTTAAACTTTATGATAATAAATATAGTGAAAATTTTAAACATATACGCTATGAACTGTATGATTTAGAGAAAATAATAGTACTTAATGAGAATAGATAAACGCCACTTCAAACTCTAAATAGCCTAAAGGGTACTCTCTCATAAGCTTTTTCACCTCTTTATAACTTAAAAGATTTCGTGAGCCACTTACTCCACTACGTTTTATATAACGGAACATCTCTCGTACACTTTCAAATTGCATCTTATACTCCATAAGTTCAAAACCTGCATCAAAATGTTTCTTTTGAAGTTTTTGCAACTCTTTTGGAGTTTTAAGTAAAGAGTTTATTCCTGCAGTTTTGTTTAGTGTTTTGAAAGTATTTGATGTAAAGATAGCTAGGGCGATTGGTGTGTTTAGTTTTGCGATTTGCTCAAATACAGCATCTAGGTCTTCTGCCCACTGAAGTGCAGAAGCTGAAAAGACAAAGTCGTATTTGTAGGTAAGAAGATTTTCAAAGAGTGTAGGATCGTTAAAATCTCCATAAACACACTCGATTTTCTTTGATTTTGGATGAAGTTCAAGCATCCCTGGAGCGAAATCGACTCCTGTAAAACTTTTAAACTTCCAATCAATCTTTTTACATAAGGCCCCTGAACCACAACCAAGATCAAGTATATGCTTAGGTTTAGACTTAATATAGGAGAGTAGTTTTTCCACTACCCTATTTTGAACACTATTGAGATTCTCATACGATGATGCATTTTTTGAGAACTCTGTACTTATTTTCATCTTTTGTTGCTAACGAGAGAGATAATAAAGATACAAATAACACATAAAACAATCGTTGCACCAGATGGGAGAGAGAAGTAAAAAGAGAGAGTCATCCCAGCTATAACACTAAAGAGTGCGATAAGTAAAGAGATGAAAATAGTTTTCACAAAGCCGACTCTGTATTGTAAAGCTGCAACAGTTGGGATCACCATAAGAGCTCCAATAAGTAAAGAACCAACTACTCGAATAGAGAGTGCTATAATCACGGCTACGACACTTACAAGTAAGAAGTTAAGCATTTTTACTTGAATCCCTCTTACTTGAGCCACCTCTTCATCATAAGCGATAAAATATAATTCTCTAGAATAAAAAAGTAATAATGCTAGAGAGAGGGTTCCTACAACACTAATAACAATCAAGTCCTCTTTACTTACAGAGAGTATTGAACCAAAAAGGTAAGAGAAAAGTGAGTTATTAAAGGCTCCACCCAAAGAGACAATGATAATAGCAACCGCTAAAGAACCAGAGAGTAAAATAGCCAAAATTGCATCAGAATAGATGGTGAAAGTACTTCTAAGGTACTCTATAATCCATGCAGAAAGAAGTGCTACCGCTACAGCCATCCATAAAGGATTGTACCCAGCTACTAGCCCTACTGCAACACCTACAAGAGCAGAATGAGCTAGTGTTTCACTTATCATAGAGTAGCGTTTCAACACTACAAAAGTACCACTAAGGGAAGCTAGTGTAGCTATGATAATACCTGCTAAAAAGGCTCTTTGCATAAAGTCATATTGAAACATCTCTAACATACTTCCACCTTAATGCTCATGTTTATGGTTATGGATAAGATGAGCTTCTATCCCATATAGAGCTGACATATCTTCACACGAGAGGGCTTTTTTAGGATCATTACAGATTGTTGCTTTTTGATTAATGGTAAAAAGTCTTGCTATATCATCTGCAATAACTCCAATATCATGGGTGATAAAAACGATGGTAATATTTTCCTCTTTATTGAGTTTTGACAACAGGGCATAAAAATTCTTTTGTGAGCGCATATCTACCCCTGTATTTGGTTCATCTAAGATCAATATCTCTGGTTTAGAGGCTAATGCACGGGCTATCATTACACGCTGACGTTGTCCACCAGAGAGTGTTCCCACCATCTTATCTTTAAGTGCTACGATATCCATCTTTTTCATTGCATCTTCTACTGCAGAAGTATCATTTTTGTCCATAGAGGAAAAGATACTTCGTTTTGAGACTCTTCCCATATTTACAATATCTAAAACAGTTGCAGGGAAGCTCTCATCTACTAACGATGCACGTTGAGGAACATACCCTATCTTGTGCCACTCTTTAAAGTTTTTAAGCTTTTTACCATAAAGTTTTATCTCTCCACTCGTAGGGGTCTCAAGACCTAAAAGCATACGAATCAATGTAGTTTTTCCACCACCATTTGGGCCAATAATAGCAATATACTCGCCATTAAAAATCTCTAAAGAGATATCTGATAAAATCTCTTGTCCTCGAACTTTAAAACTAAGATTTTTAACATCAAAGATTGGTACTCGAAAGTTTAACGACACATAAGTGCCTTATGAATTTTTTGTAAATTCTCTCTCATAATATCTTCATATGTGAGATTCTTTTTTGCTTCATCTGCTGTGATATTACCAAGAGGTTGAAGAACCTCTACTTTTACTTTTGCTTCATCTGCAACACTTTGCATCGCTTTTGCACTTACAAAACTCTCAGCAAAAACCACAGGTACATCATGCTCTTGAATCACTTGAATAACACGAGACATATCCTTTGCACTTGGTTGTGCTTGAGGGACAAGTCCACTTAAAGACTCTACATGAAAGCCAAATCTATGAGAAAGGTATCCAAAAGCATTATGGTTTACAATGATAGTATCTAACATACATGACTTAAGAGTGTTGCTAAAGGCTTGATTGAGCGAATTTAGCATCTTTATATACTTCTCTTTATTTTTAATATACATCAATTCATTTTTTGGTTCAAGTTTAATAAGTTCTTGTGTAACAAGCTCAGTTGCTTTTTCCATATTTGCAAAATCTAACCAGTAGTGGGGGTCTATCTTGTTATGGATACATTGCTCATCATGGTGTGTATGGTGCTCATGCTCATCTGCATCTAACTCACGTATACGAACATGTTTGCTCATATCGATCACTTTATTTTTAAACTCATAGCCTCTTGTCCATGGTTCAAGCCCTGCTCCACTGTAAATAACTAAGGCACTTCTTTCTATCTCAGCCATTAGCTTTGGTGTTGGCTCAAATGAGTGAGCATCCACACCAAAAGGGATAATATTGACAATCTTGAGAGTATCTCCCGCTATATGTTTTGTTATATCATAAAGTGAAAAGGTGCTTACTGCTACCATTTTTCTCTTGTCTACGGGTGCTTTTTCTTGATTGAGTATGAATAGCATAGCGATAATTGCTACCACAATCACAGCAAACACAATCTTTTTAGTGTTATTCATCTTGTACACCTCTGAAAATAATTTTTAAAATTATACCCAATTTTGTTATATAAGTTTTTTTAGATATAATTCGCCACTTTATAATGATAGGAATATATATATGACAACTAGTTTTTTACTTATTGTTCAAATAGTTTTAGTGATAATTTTAGTTATCGCTGTACTATTACAAAAAAGCTCAAGCATCGGTCTTGGAGCATACAGTGGATCTAATGATTCTGTTTTTGGAGCAAAGGGTCCAAACAGTTTTCTTGCAAAAGCAACTTTCACAATAGGTTTCTTATTTGTGGTTAATACAATCACTCTTGGGTATATGTACTCACTAGCAAAAAACTCTTCTGTTGTAGATGAGATGATTGACAATACAAATGTAGCTGCTCCTGTAGCACCTGCAACACAAGAAACAAAAGCTGCAACAACAATCCCTGTAGCACCAGATGCACCAGCACAGGGCACACAAGAAACACACTAAACAAAGGAAGCCTCAATGTTAAACGAAATTTTTGAAAATTGTGAATCTAAGATGCAAGGAAGCATCGAGCATATGCAAAGAGAGTTTAAAACACTTAGAACTGGTAAGGTTACAACAAGTGTTTTAGATAATGTAAAAATTGATTACTATGGAACACAAACACCTTTAGATCAAGTTGGTTCTGTTATAGCAGCAGATGCAACTACAATCGTAGTGAATCCTTGGGAAAAAAACCTTTTAAGTGATATTGAGAGTGCTATCCAAGCAGCAAATGTTGGAGCTAACCCAAACAATGATGGTGATCAAATCAAACTTTTCTTCCCACCTATGACAGTGGAACAACGCCAAGAATCTGTAAAACAGATGAAAGGTATGGGAGAAAATGCAAAAGTTTCTGTAAGAAATGACAGACGCGATGCAAACGATAAAATCAAAAAACTTGAAAAAGATAAAGAGATCACTGTTGATGAATCTAAATCTGCTCAAGATAATATCCAAAAAATTACAGATAAATATATCACTAAAATTGACAGCATCTTAAAAGATAAAGAAGCTGAAATATTAAAGGTTTAACCTTATGGATGTTAAAAAAATCTATATGGATGCAGATGCTCTCTTAGAGGGGCATTTTAAACTCAGTAGTGGAAACCACTCACAATTTTATCTTCAATCTGCTAAAGTTTTAGAAGATCCTAAAACTGCCAAACTTCTTGCGCAAGCACTTGCTGAACAGATTAAGGCTAGTGGCTTAGAGATCGACACTGTTTGTGCTCCTGCTCTTGGTGGACTTATCGCTGGATTTGCACTTGCAACTGCTTTAGATGTGCGTTTTATCTTTGCTGAGCGTGTTAATGGCGAGATGAATATTCGTCGTGGCTTTGAAGTAAGCAAGGGTGAAAAAGTTCTTATGTGTGAAGATATTATTACAACTGGTGGTTCTGCTATGGAAGCAGCAGCAGTTGTAAAAGAGCTTGGTGGAGAGATTGTTGGTGCAGCTGCATTAGCTAATCGTGGTTTTTGTCATCGTGAAAATTCAGATGTAAGAACACAGCCAAACTGTAAACTTCCACAAGATATACCATTTTTTGCACTTGCAGACTTTACATTTGAGATGTATGCTCCTGAGGAGTGCCCACTTTGTAAAGATGGTAGCGAAGCTATCAAACCAGGAAGTCGGGGGAACTAACCCTCTAGCGGTTCTGGTTTTCCAAAATAATACCCTTGAGAGTACTCAACTCCAAGGGCATGTAAAATCTTATAAATCTCTTCATTCTCAACATACTCAGCTATCACTTGTAAATTTTGCTCTTTTGCAAAAGTCACCATCGTTCTTACTACAGAAAGAGACAATTCATCCGTAGTTATATTTTTAATTAAAGAACCATCAATCTTCAAGATATCTGGTTGAAAATTTAAAAGCCTTATAAAATTAGAGTAGCCAGAACCAAAATCATCTATGGCAATCTTGACACCCAAATCTTTGACCTTTGTAATAAACTCTTTGATAATAGTAAAATCTCTTACCTCTTCATCTTCTAAAAGCTCCAAGGTAACTCTTTTTGCTTCTTGAGGGTTTTTCTCTAAAAGAGATAGTATTTTAGAGCGTATCTCATCATTTTGAATATCTAAGGCAGATATATTGATAGATATATCTTTATCTGTTTTAGATAAAGCATCAAAAGAGTTGTCTAAAACGATTGAAGTGATTTGATTGTAATACTTTGCTTTTTTAGATATGTTTAAAAAGAAGTATGGTGTAATGATCCTATCAAATGCATCAACTAAACGTACTAAAGACTCATACTTTACAATCTCTTTGGTTTTATTATTTACTATTGGTTGAAAATAAGAGACAATATTTTTTGTTTTTATTGCCCGCTTAAGCATCTTTAGTATCTCTATATTTTCTTGTGCCTCTTTATGTACCTCTTGCGCAAGGTTGTTTGCAACAATAAAGTTCTGCTTACTTTGAAGCAATTTTTTTAGTCCATATTTTGCATTTTCTAGAGGTTCATCCTTGTAGGCCATACTTATGATAATAGAGATATCATAATTAAGATCTCCAATATCAATACGGGAGTTATTGATCTCTTTTTGGCATTGATGTATATTTTTTATGATCTCTTTTGAACTATCTCCTAGTATTGAGAGATCATTTGCTAAGGCATACTCTCCATTTCTTAACATATAAACATGATTAAAATAGCTATCTTTCTCCACTATAAAATTCTCAAGCCAGCTATTGAGTTTTTCTTGTATCTCTTGGGAAACTCTTTCTCCATAAAGATTTTCTAGATTATCAAAATTTTCTATACGCATCAGAACAATAATAGGATTGTCGCAAGAGTTCATAAAGTCTATAAGCTGTCTATACGGGTTCATAATTGCAGTGACATCATGACGAAGAGCTATGTACTCTATAATCTCTCCATCAACAGACAAAATTGGTTTAATTGTCGTTTCTAGATAAAAAGGTTTTCCCTGTTTAGATGCATATTTCAATACTCCCTGATATATCTCTTTCTTTTCACTAATAGTATTCCATATCTCCTCATAAGTTTTCTTCTCTTGTAAGTAATTGAGAGTATTAAGATATTTTTTGCCTATTAGCTCCTCTTTGGAGTATCCTGATATTTCACAAAAGGCATCATTTACATATTTAATCTTTTTATTTTTATCTATGATTGTAAAAATGGAACTTGCATCTGCAATCTCTTTATATTGTTTCAATAAGATTTTGGCCCTTAATGCATCCATTTTTAGAGCTATCTTTTTTAAAACAGATAAAAATTGTTCAAAATCAATCGGCTTGAGAAGATACCCTTCCACACCAAGCTTAATACTCTCAATAAAGAAATCAGATTCATTGTAAGCAGAAAGAACAAGACTAATCACATCAGGATTGATCTTTTTTATAGCTTGGAGCATCTCTAGACCGTTCATTATAGGCATATTTATATCAGTGATAACAACATCTATCTTATGACTCTTATATTTTTCAAGGCCATCAGATCCATCATCAGCTACAATAATTGTCTCAAAGAACTCATCAAGTATACCAAGAGTAGATGCTTTGGCATCTGCATTATCTTCCACATAGAGCAGTGTTAAATGTTTTGTTAATTCTATAATATCTTGAATTTCTTTCATCACAGACTTCCTACTGTTATAACAAATACAGCACCCTCATCAGAGTTATATGCACGTAATTTTCCTTTACAGTGCTCCTCTATAATCATCTTACTCATATAAAGCCCTAATCCTGTTCCATCTTTTTGTTTTTTTGTAGAAAAATAGGGCTTGAAGATATCTTTAAGTACTTTTTTTGGTATCCCTCCACCGTTATCTCTTACCTCTAGAACAAACTTATCTGCTTGTGTTCTTGTGATAATCTTTATATAGGGATTTTCTATCTCATTTTCTATAAGCACATCCTCTGCATTTTTTACAAGGTTTAGTACAACCTGCTTCAATTCGTTTGTATAAGATTTAAAATCCTCTTCACAGTTAAGCTCTTGCATAAGCTCAATATGATGGTTTTTTAAAGAGTGATGTATGATGTTGACTACAGCTTCTATAATCTGAGTAAAATTTACCTTATCTTTCTCTTTATTTGGCTTAAAAAAGTTTCTAAAGTCATCTATGGTATCACTTAGATGCTGGGAATATGTAGCGATATTATCTGTCATCTCTATAACAAACTTAGGATCAAGCTTATTGAGTTTTGCTTTTAATTGTAAAGAGGAACTTGTTGCACTTATGGCATTTAAAGGTTGTCTCCACTGATGTGCTATCATACTCATCATCTCACCCATCTGTGCTAAACGCGATTGTTCATACAAAAGTTTCTCTTTTTGTTTAAGTTCTTTGAGAGATTTTTTTACACGTAACTCAAAACTCTCTTTTAATAGTATGTTCTCTTCTAAAACCCGAAATTGTGTCAACCCATTTTTGAGCATCACAAACATATATACAAATATAGCAAAGGCAAAGGTATAAAAAATCTCCCCACCCTTAAAAATAAACACTATAATAATGGGAAAAAGATTAAAGAATACATAGATAAAAAAAGCAGGGAAAACACTTCCTAATGTCAAAATAGAGCCAGACACCATAGTGATAGTAATCATCGCTATAAACAGAATTTGCATCTCATTGACATAGGAGAGACTGTACCATAATGCATAAGCATGGAGCATTGCACTTAAAAATATAACTATAAAAATTTGGTATAAATAGATCCTGACATCAATCTCTGGATCTTTATTTGCGATTGTAGCTTTTGTAGTTAAGATAAGACGTGCAAAATAGATGATAATATTGAGCACTATCCATAAGATAATATAATCTCTTTCTATATAATTATAAAGAAGAGCACTTAATAAAATAGGTGTTAAAATATTAACTGAAAAAGTACCACCATGTGATGCTTTTAACATCATATCTACTAGTCTAGGATTATACTCTTTTGCAAATAGTTCTTTATACATACAAAGAGTATATCGCTAAAAGTATTAAACTTTATTGAACACCTATTGTTATTTGTATCGTAATTGGCATGTAAGCATACGCTCAACAAGTACACGGGCAATCTCTAATTTAGCATCAACAACTGTTGTAACCGCTAAATCTTTGAGTTTTTCTTTCTCTTCTAAAGATATTACTTTCACTATAAGGTTCGCATTTTTCGAGTACTTGAGCACTGCTTCACAGATAAGTCGTTTCTTTTCAATATTGTCAAGTGTAACAATAATTGCTGCTGCTTTTTCAATATGCAAGGCACTAAGTATTGAGTGTTTTGAGGCATCGCCTAAGTAGGCTTCCATACCATCTTCTAAGGCTTCTTTTACATGCTTATTTGAGTTATCAACAACCACATAGGGAGCATCAAGCTCCTCTAGATGCTGTGTGACAAACTTACCTACTACACTGTATCCACACACCACAACATGATTACTTCTTCCATCAAGAGCTGACATATCTACAGCTACATCTTTCTCTTTTATAAATTTTTCCACCATCTCATTGATATGGGAGATGAAAAACGGTGTTACCATCATTGAAAATATAACAATAAGAACAAGCAAAGAGACCAACTCATCACTCATAATCCCACCAGAGGAAGCAAGAGCAAAGATTACAAAAGAAAATTCACCCACCTGAGAGAGTGCAAGAGCTGTTTTTAAAGAGGTCGATGCAGTATAAGACAATCGCAATAGAGTAAAGATAATAATTGTTTTAAGCACTAACACTAAGGCAAAGAAACCAACAATAAGACCAATATTTTGAACAAACATCCCTAGATCAATTTTCATACCTACAACAACAAAAAATGTTCCAAGTAAGATATCTTTAAAAGGAGCAATATCAGCTTCAACCTTATGATGGTACTTCGTTTCTGCTATAACCATCCCTGCCACAAAAGCACCAAGAGAGTATGTAAAGCCCATATAATACGCAAATAATGAAGCCCCTACAACGATAAAAAGTACAGAACCCATAAAAAGTTCATCCAAGTCTGAAGAAGCAGAAAAGTGTAACAACCATGTAACTAAAGGCTTACCAACAACAAAGAGAATCCCTATAACAACTACAGCAGAACCCATAGTGTACATCAAAATAGTTGTTATACTCTCATCACCCTCATTTGTTAAAAATCCTATGAGGATTAAGATAGGAATAACTGCGATATCTTGAAATATTAAAATCCCCGTGGCGTTTTGACCATAAGGGGTATAGATCTCTTTAGAGCTTTTGAGATAACTTAAAACTACTGCTGTTGAGGAGAGAGAAAATGCGAGTGAAACAATCACAGCTGAGACATTATCGAGGGTAAAGAGATAATGTGCAATCAAATAAGTGATTACAGAAGTAACCCCTACCTGTAAAAAGCCATTACCAAAGATCTCTTTTTTCATAGTTCCCATCTTTGCTAAAGAGATCTCAAGCCCTATGGTAAACATCAAAAAGACGATACCAAATTCACCTACCATCTCTAACTCATGGGAGTGTCCAACCTCCCTTAAATCAAAGGCATAAACGATGAGAGTACCTGTTAATATATAACCAATAATTTGTGAAATCCCTAACTTTTTCAAAATAATATTGATGACTATTGAGATCCCTAAAGCGACAATAATATAGAGGAGTGTGTGTTCCATTAAAAACTTTCATAATTTGATAAGGCATTATATACTATAATCGCGATAATTATTTAACTATTTATGGAGTTTTGCATGACTAAATACATTTTTGTTACCGGTGGGGTTTTAAGTTCTCTTGGAAAAGGTATCACAGCGGCTAGTGTTGGTACACTTTTAAAACACTCTGGTAAAAAAGTGGGCATGTTAAAAATTGATCCATATATCAATGTTGACCCTGGTACTATGAGCCCTTTAGAGCATGGTGAAGTTTTTGTTACAAAAGATGGTGCGGAGACTGACCTTGACATTGGAAATTATGAGCGTTTTTTAGATGCTTCATTTTTAAAGTCTGCTAACTTTACAACAGGTCAAGTTTACTCTTCTGTAATAGAACGTGAACGTGCTGGTGGTTACCTTGGGCAAACTATTCAAGTTATTCCACATATTGTTGGTGAGATTGTTAACCGCATTAAGCTTGCTGGTGAAGGGCATGATATCTTAGTAGTTGAGCTTGGTGGAACAGTTGGTGACATCGAGGGTCTTCCTTTTATGGAAGCGATTCGTCAAATGAAACATGATGATGAAGTAGCTGGTACTTTCTTTATTCATGTAACACTTATACCTTACATTAAGGCAGCAGGTGAGTTGAAGTCTAAACCAACACAACACTCAGTCCAAGAGCTTCGTCGTATTGGAATTACTCCTCAGATGATTATTGCTCGAAGTGAGAATGCTCTTCCTAAAACTTTCAAGAAAAAACTTGCAATGAGCTGTGATGTTACACAAGACAGTGTGGTAGAGGCACTTGATGCTGCTACTATTTATGACATCCCTGTGACATTTTTACGCCAAAACATCCTCAAACCTATCGCTAAAGAGCTAGATCTTGGTGAACTTGACCCTGACATGGAAGAGTGGGATACTTTAGTGAAAAAGATTGTACAACCTAAAAACCGTACCGTAGTTGGTTTTGTTGGGAAATATCTTGAGCTTAAAGAGGCATATAAGTCACTTACAGAGTCTCTCATTCACTGTGGGGCGCACCTAGATACTCGTGTAGAGATCTGCTGGGTAGATTCTGAAGAGATTGAAGAGAGAGGTGCTGAAGCACTTCTTGGTGATTGTGATAGTGTTTTAGTTGCTGGTGGTTTTGGTTCTCGTGGTGTTGAGGGTAAAATTCAAGCTATTGAGTATGCTCGTGTCAACAAAGTACCATATCTTGGTATATGTCTAGGGATGCAACTTACACTTGTTGAGTATGCAAGAAATGTTCTTGGACTTGAGGGTGCAAACTCCATTGAGTTTGATGAGAACACTCCACACCCTATGATCTACCTTATCGACAACTTTTTAGATCAAAGTGGTGGTATGCAACTTCGTACTCACGAATCACCGATGGGTGGAACACTCCGCCTTGGTGAGTACCCTTGTGATACAAAAGAGGGTTCTATTCTTCGTGAAGCTTACAATGGTGAGAAAACAATCTATGAACGCCATCGTCATCGCTATGAAGCAAATCCTGCTTACAGAAAACAGCTTGAAGATGCTGGTATGATTGTAACTGGTGAATCTAATGGGCTTATAGAAACAGTAGAAATCGAGGGTCATCCTTGGTTCTTAGGTGTACAGTTTCACCCAGAATTTACATCGCGCCTGCAAACGCCAAACCCTTCTATTTTAGCCTTTGTGAAAGCTAGTATGAGTGCTGAGTAGTCTCCCTTCACTTAATAAACAAACCCTTTTTGAACTTTTATCGCTGCGTTTTGATGCAGACGATAAAAAACTCTCCGAGATTCCAAATCCTGCCCTCCTTCATGATGCTAATGATGCTGCTAAAAAGATAGCAGATGCCATTCGTGCAAATAAAAAGATAACCCTTGTTGGTGATTATGATGTTGATGGGGTAAGTTCTACTGCCATTATGGTGGACTTTTTTAGACAGATTCCTTACCCTCTTGAAGCTATCATCCCTAATCGATTTCGTGATGGTTATGGGGTAAGTCCTACTATCTTAGAGAGAGTAGATGCAGATTTAGTGATTACTGTTGATAATGGCATCGCTGCACATGAGGCTGCTCGTATCTGTAAAGAGAGAGGGATTGAGCTTATTATAACTGACCATCATACACCCTCAGAGAATCTTCCAGATGCACTCTACATTGTTGACCCCAAGTTAGAAAGTTGCGAGTACCCATTTAAAGAGATTTGTGGGGCACAGGTAGCTTGGCTCCTTTTAGCACTTCTTAAACGCCACCTCTCCCTTAATATCGATATGAAGCAATTTTTAGACATATTGGCGATTGCTATTATTGCAGATATTATGCCCCTTATTGACATCAACCGTACTCTTGTCAAAGAGGGCTTAAAGCTGATGATGGAGAGTGAACGTCCCTCTAGTATTATTATCCGAGATTTTTTAAATAAATCTCGCATTACCAGTGAAGATATCGCGTTTATGATTGCTCCACGACTCAACTCTGCTGGGCGTTTAGAAGATGCTAGCATTGCACTAGAGTTTTTTACAGCCAAAGATACCAACACTGCTTACAAACAGTTTGAACTTCTGGGTAAACTTAACGATTTGAGAAAAGAGACAGAAAAAGAGACAACACAAAACGCCATCGAGAGTGTGAATGAAGCCGATAAAGTGATTGTTGTCGCTGGGGAAGGCTGGCATGAGGGTGTTGTAGGTATAGTTGCTGCAAGACTTGTTGATAGATTTGCACAACCTGCCATAGTGCTTAGTATCAAAGATGGTGTGGCTAAAGGGAGTGCGAGAAGTATAGGCGATGTCAATATTTATGATCTTATCAAAGCTAATGAGGGCTACCTGAGTAAGTTTGGTGGGCATAAAATGGCTGCTGGACTAGGGCTAAAAGTGGAAGATATAGATGCTTTTCGTGAAGCTATTAACCTTAGTGCCTCTAAGCTTTCTGATGAAGCATTTATACCCACAGAACAACTTAGTGGTGTTTTAGATACAGAGGAGGTAGATATGGAACTCCTTAATCTACTAGAGAGTTTTGAGCCTTTTGGGGAAGCCAATGCCAAGCCAAGTTTTTTACTTAAAGATGCAGAGGTTGTAGGGATCAAACTTATGGGAGCAGACAAATCACACTCTCGTATAGAGATTCGCCAATACCCTCACCAAAGAAAAACCATAGAACTCATCGCATTTAGAACAGTTTTTGAGATGCCCGAGTCTAGAACCATTACCTGCTCTTACACAGTAAGCAAAAATGAGTTTAACAACAGAGTCACTCCTCAACTCCTTATCAACAAGATTTATTAAGCCTTAAACCTGTAGAATATAATAAATAATTATAAAGGTTAAGGATGAATAAGCCTCACAAACCAACTCTTTCACGTCGCGATGCCATTAAACTTATGGGGATCTCCCCTATTGCTGCTGGAGTACTTGCAAGTTCTACAGGAAGTTCCATCGCTCAAGCGAGTGAAGATGTTCAAGGCAAGATTGTCATTGTAGGGGGAGGAGCGGGTGCAATTATGGTACTTTCTCGTCTTCTAAACACCATCAAAAATCCAGATATAACCATCATTGCACCAAATGAGATCCATCTTTACCAACCTGGTCAAGTGTTTGTAGGGGCAGGGGAACTCAAGTTTGAAGAGCTTGTGATAGATAACAACCGTTATATAGACCAAGAGAAAGTCACTTGGATAAAAGATGAAGTAGCGCAATTTGACCCCGATAACAACATCCTTATCACCCGTGCTCGTGAGAGAATCACTTATGAGTACTTAGTTGTTGCAACAGGAATAGAGTACCATTATGAGAAAATCAAAGGGCTTAGCAAAGAGGATATTGGGAAAAATGGAGTTACAAGTGTTTACCTGAGTGATTTAGAAAAAGGAACAGCTCATGGAGCAACTGCGACTTGGGAGTGGTTTCAAGAGCTCAAAAAAGCTGCAAAAACAAAAAAACCAAAGGTGATATATACACAACCAAACACAGCTATAAAATGTGGTGGTGCTCCTCAAAAAATGTTGTATCTTAGTGCAGACTACCTTAAACAAGAGGGCTTAAGTGCAGAGTATACATTTGCTACAAATGGTTCAAAACTCTTTTCTTTACCAGCTATAGAAAAATCTTTAGAGAAAACTCAAGAGAGATACGATACTATCACGAACAAGTTTAAGCATAATCTCATTGCCATAGATACTAAGGGGAAAAAAGCTACTTTTGAGCATAACTATAGTGTCAAAGGGGAGTGGGATGAAGATCTAGAAGAATATGAAATGATCCCTCAAAAAGAGGAGGTGGTGATGGAGTATGATTTTATCCATATCGTTCCCCCTATGGCTGCAGTGAGTGCTGTAGCCAACTCTGCTCTTGCATGGCAAAAAGGGAGTGCTAAAGGGTGGCTAGAGGTTGATAAATACTCTCTGCAACATAGACGTTATAAAAATGTCTTTGGTATTGGTGATGTGTGTGGAATCCCTAAAGGAAAAACGGGTGGATCTGCACGACATCATGGTCCCATAGTTGTTGGTAATCTTATCTCTGTAATGAAAAATCAAAAACTTCAAGAGGTTTTTGATGGGTATACCGTTTGTCCACTCAAAACACAATATGGTGAGATTATTATGGCAGAGTTTAACTATAAGGGGCCAGCTCCTAGTTTCCCTCTTGCCTTTGAGAAACCTCGTTGGATATGGTGGGCATTTGACCTCTATATGCTAGAACCAATGTATAAATACCTGATGTTACCAGGAAGAATGTAAAGGAAATAGATGAAAAAAATAGTTTTAATCACAGTTGTTGCACTCCTTAGTAGTGCCTCACTCAGTGCCGATGTAAGTAAAGGGCAAAGACTCTACCTTAAAAAACTCAAATCAGTTTGTGGTTTTAATGGAGCAGAGATGGCAGCAAAACACTCCTCAAAAGAGTGGGAAAAACTTATGAGAGAGGGAAAACTCACTCAAGAGATACAAAATGAGTGCCCTAAAGTGAAAAAAAGCTCCCTTAAAGAGAAATTTCTCCCTCATTACTTTGACTTTTTTAAAGAGTACAGTAGCGATAGCGGCAATATCCCATCTTGCTAACATGATAAAGATCTCAAACACTCTTTATACATTTATCGGTACTGATGATGGAAGAGTGATTCAATCTTTAACCCATGATGGGAGTTTTCTCTCCCGTCTGTTCTCTTTTAAATCTATACAAACATCATCCAAAACTCTTCATAAAAAATATAAAATCTATGCACTTGCCCAAGATGATGAGTTTCTTTGTGCTAGTGGGTATGGTGGAGAGATTATACTTATAGACCTGTACACTAGAACTAAGAAAAAACATTATTTTTACTCTAAATCAACGGTAAGCTCTTTAGTATTTTTAGACCATAACAGACTTGTAGCCTCAAATGTAAATGGGGAGGTATACCTCTATAACTTTCTTACACAAACTCATAAAAAATTTACAACAACTAAAACAGATATAACTACTCTACTCTACTTAGAAAAAGAGAATCTTTTACTTGTTTATGCAAAAGACAACTATCTTACTCTTATAGACTTAGAACTTGAGCAAATACTAGAACATAAATTTAGTATATTTCAGGATGTTATAGAATCGGTATATAAAGAAGAAAAGGGTGTTTGTATCTCTTTAAAAGATACTAGTTTGATACAACTCAGTTATGAAGAGATAAGTCTCAGGGTAGCACTACTCAAAGATGAAATTATCAAAAAAGCCAATAGTGGCTATCTTACAAAACTACAAAAGAGGAGCATCTCAACAACTTCTAAAATAGAAAAACAGCCTCAATCCTATCAGATTTTACAAGATGCATATAAAGAAAATGATTTTAAAAAATGTTATGAAATTATAGATAAATATGAACTCTCAGGCACTCAACTTTGTACACTTTTAGAAAAACATTGGAGAAAAATTTTAGAGGAGTGTGAGGGCTATGCCATCCAAGGGGATGCAAAAAAGATACTCTCAAGCTTAGGGGAACTCCTTTTTATAGAGAGTCGTAGCGATATCTTAGGTGATCTGTTGCGTTTAAGTTTTTTTCAAAAGATAGACAAACTTTTAAAAGAAAAGCTTTACAACTCTGCACAAAATATTCTTTACTCTTACATAGACATCTTTGGATACGATTGTGAAATAGCCCAAAAAATCCAAAAATTTGAGTTTGTATCAGATGAGAAGATTGCAATTTTCACCCACAAAGAGGATAGAAAATCACGAACCTTCTGGTGGGAGTATTTCCATCAAGCCATTTAATGTTTCTACTGTTTTATCAAAGTCAGTTATAAACATAGAACCTTGAGAGATAAACTCTTCCATCTTCTTTTTCTTATCTATCGCTTCATCTAGTTCGCTATCGCTCCCTTTTGTATAAGCACCTATACGAATAAGTGTCTCATTCTCTTTTAAAAGGGTATAGAGCCTACGAAACTTGATAGCTGCCTTGAAGTGCTCTTGGCTAATGATATCGTTCATTACACGCGATGCAGAGTTGAGTATGTGTACAGGAGGGTAGATACCAAAGTCGGTCATCTCCCTTGAGAGAACTATATGCCCATCTAAAATAGAACGCGACTGATCGGCGATAGGGTCACTCATATCATCACCCTCAATAAGTACGGTAAAAAAGGCAGTGATACTCCCTTTCCCCTCCTCTTTTCCAGCTCTTTCCATTAGTTGTGGTAAAAGAGTAAGCGAAGATGGTGGGTAACCTTTTGAGGTTGGTGGTTCACCAAGAGCTAGCCCAATTTCACGCTGAGCCATAGCAAAACGTGTTACAGAATCCATAATAAAAAGAACATCTTGATTTTTATCTTTAAAGTGTTCTGCTACACTCATCGCAGCAAAAGCACCATATTTTCTCATCAAGGGTGAATCATCTGAGGTTGCAACGATTATGACAGTATTTGTCAAATCTCCCCCAAGATTTTTCTCTATAAACTCCGGAACCTCACGTCCCCTCTCCCCAATAAGTGCTACAACCTTGATAGGTGCAGAAGCTCCACGAACAATCATCCCCATCAATGTTGATTTACCCACACCACTTCCTGCAAATATACCAAGCTTTTGCCCTTTACCACAGGTAAGAAGACCATCGATACTTTTCACACCGACACTAAACACTTCATCTATCATGCCGCGTTTCATTGCTGAGATTGGTGATTTAATGATAGGGGAGAGTTGTCCACCATGGATGGTACCCTTGTCATCGATAGGACGCATAAAAGGATCTACAACCCGACCAAGGAGCCCCTCACCTATTGGTATATTGAGACCATTTGAATCTAAAAAGACTCTATCTCCAGAACAAAACCCCTCTACAAAACTAAAAGGGGTGATAAAAAAGGTACCACCATCTATCTCTGTTACCATCCCTACGGTCTCTTGCCCAGTTGAGTTAGAGACAATCTTGACCATATCAGAGATACTAACCTTTAATCCTGTTGCTGTAATTACGGTTGCATTGATCTTGACCACTTCCCCAAAGGAGACTGAATAACTTTGTGATGAGAGCTTCTCTTTGAGTGAACGTAGTGGCATTAGATTAGTATCTTGTACCTGTTGGAGAGTTTATAAGTGAGAAAAATTCTGCTCGCGTTTTTTCATCGCGTTTAAAGAGTCCACGAAGTGCCGATGAAGTTGTTGTAGAGTTGATTTTTTCTACGCCACGCATCTCCATACACATATGACGAGCTTGAATCACGACAGCAACCCCTTTAGGGTTGATAGTATCCATAATAGCATCGGCAATCTGCTCTGTAAGTTGCTCTTGAATCTGCATACGGCGTGCAAAAACATTGACAACACGAGGTATCTTAGAGAGACCTACCACTTTACCATCTGGTATATAAGCAACATGAACACGACCAATAATAGGCAGCAGATGATGTTCACAAGTGGAGTAAAATTCTATATCTTTTACAAGAACCATCTCATCATTACTTGTAGTAAAAAGAGCTTTTTGAAGAATCTCTTTAGGGTTTTCTTTGTATCCACCATAGATAAACTCAAAAGATTTTCGTACACGTGAAGGGGTATCTAGAAGTCCTTCTCTAGTAGGATCTTCACCAACATGAAGCATCATAGATTTTACAGCGTTTTCAAACGCTTCATTTGTTATATCTGACAATTTGTTGCCTTTTAAAAATTTTATTATGATAGAGTAGCAAGAATTTGCTGAAAAAGTTATATCTTCAAGGTTTTACCTGAAGATATAAAGTTATTTTAGTGTACTAAAACGTGAGGTACGATAAGAGGATATTTTTTCATCTTACGGTAGATATGTTTACGTACCACTTGGCGAAGATCATTCTCTAAAGCTTTAGGGTTTTCGATAAGACCAGCTTTAATATTAATAAGAAAGTGTTCTAAGATATCTTCTACCTCTTTTGCAAAAGATTTATCTTGACGGTCAGGCACAATTCCAAAAGTAGTTACCTTTGGCTTAGAAAGCATCGTCGCGTTTTGTTCGCTTACTTCAGCCACAATCATAACAACACCATCAGATGCAAGTTTTTGACGATCAAGTACAATATCGTCATCAATTTGGTGATTATTTTGATTGTCTATATAAGTTTTACCTGTTTTAACAGTTTTTACTTTTCTCATATACTTCGGTGCAATCTCAATCTGCTCACCATCTGTCATAAGAAGGATATTGCGTTCAGGAACACCACACATCATACCTGTCTCTTTATGTTTCATAACATGGTTATACTCACCATGAACAGGTAAAAAGAATTTAGGATTCACTAAACGTAGCATTAGTTTTTGCTCTTCCATTGAAGCATGACCAGAAACATGAATATCTCTACTCATCTCTACTCTTGCACCTGCACGTTGTAGGTGGTTAAGCATACCAGAGATACTTCCCTCATTACCAGGAATAGCACGAGATGAAAGTACAATTAAATCTGTTGGTTTAATTTTAATGTGTCTATGCTCACCAATACTCATTCTAAATAAAGCAGAGTTTGCCTCACCTTGAGAACCTGTAGTAACAATAAGCACATCTTTATCGTTCATACGAGCAACTTCATCTGCATCGATAAAAATACTCTTTGGAAATTTAATGTAGTCATATTGCATTGCAATCTCAATATTACGCTCCATAGAACGCCCAATAACACAAACTTTACGACCATACTTAATACCATACTGAATAGCCTGGTATACACGATGAATATTTGAGCTAAAAGTAGAGAGAAGTACACGACCCTCTGCTTTTGCAAAGATACGATCAAGTGCTGGTCCAACACTAAGCTCTGAACCTGTTGCAATAGGGTTATGAGAGTTTGTTGAGTCTGATAAAAGACATAAAACACCCTTCTCACCATAGTGAGCAAGACGATGTAGGTCTGCTGTATAACCATCTACTGGGGTATAATCTATCTTAAAGTCACCCGTATGGATCACTGTACCCGCTTCAGTTGTAATAGCGATAGATGAAGAATCTAAAATAGAGTGTGTCATATGCATCCACTCAACTTCAAAATCATTTCCTATTTTATACACTTCACGTTTTACAATAGGGTTAAAATATTTTCTATGCTCTTTTAAGTGATGCTCATCAAACTTATTCCCAATCATTGCTAGAGGTAATGGTGTTCCATAAATAGGAAACTGCATCTCTTTAAAAAGGTAAGGCATCGCACCAATATGATCTTCGTGAGCATGTGTAATGATAATACCAACAATTTTATGTTTAATCTCTCTAAGGTAAGAAAAATCTGGGATTAAGATATCAACACCATGCATAGTATCGTCTGGGAAACTCATCCCAACATCTACTAAGATTGCCTCTTTTTCTGTTTCAAAAACAGCGATGTTTCCACCAATCTCGCCAAGTCCACCTAGTGGTGTTACACGGATTTTCGCTTTTGAGTTAAGATCAAGTTTATAGTGAGGATTTAGTCTTTGTTTATGAGCCTCTTGATTTTTTACAACAAAAGATTTAAGGTTCTCATCTGTTGGGGTAGGTTGACGTTTATAACGATTGTTTCTGTTTTTAGACTTGTTTGCATTGTTTGGTTTGTTGCCTGCTGGTTTATTTCCAGTAGGTTTTTCACCTGGTTTTGCATTTTGATTTTTGTTATTTGGTCTACGATTATTGTTGTTTCTACGGTTGTTATTTGGTTTGCGTTCTGTCTGAGGTTTAGCTGCCGGTGCGGCTGCCTCTTGATTTTCTTCTGCCATCCAAACTCCTTTTTATTTTATTAATTTATAGAGTTGGTGATAGTCCTTAGTGTCAAGCTGATGAGGGCGAATCGTCAATGTAAGTTCAAGCTCGTTAAAAGCCCCTTGAAGTATGCTTTTTTCATACTTGCAAGAGAGATTTTTCATAAGAGTTTTTCGAGGCTGCGTAAATGCAACTCTAAGCATATCCTCAAAAGCCTTATCGCTTCTATCTCTCTTCTTTTGTATTAAAAAAACAGCAGAATCTACTTTTGGCTGTGGATCAAATGCAGTTGGAGGGACCTTGACTACGATACGAGTCTCCCCCACACTTTGAGCAATAATGCCCAAAGAACCAAATACTTTTTCTCCACTTGATGCACAAAACTTCTCTGCCACTTCAAGCTGTACCATTACTAAGATATTCTTACACATTGGATCTGCGAGTGCTTTGAGTATAATGTTCGTAGCTATATAGTAGGGCAAGTTTGCCACTAAGTCATACGGTTCATCTACTAAAGTGCTCTGCCAAGCTTGCAACACATCCCCACAATGTAAGTGGAGTCGCTTGGTAGCGATCTCTTCTTCGAAGTTATCTTGTAACAGTTTACATAAGTCGGTATCTACCTCAAAAGCTTCTACACTTTTGACATCAACTAAAAATTTAGTTAAATCACCTAAGCCAGGCCCAATCTCCACAATCTTATGATCATTCTTGGGCATCGCTTCGACGATTTTACTCAAAACGCTCTCATCTTTTAGAAAGTTTTGTCCAAACTTTTTCTTTGCTACAACGTTTTCTTTTTTCATAAAGATGAGTGTATACTAATATTTCTTATAATAAGGTAACAGATATCAAAAAAGTCAATATTTGTTACAAAAATATGATTTTATACGAGACTTTTTATCTTTTCCTCAGAAACAGCAATAAGTCTTCGCTCCAATCTATTGATCTCATCAAGTAGCTCTTTTGAAATTATCTCCAGCTCATTATAGTAGCCTTTTGCTAACTCTAACTCTGAAGGAGTTGGTTCTTTGCGTTTCATACCAAAAAGTTTTGCAAAAAAACCAGCTTTTTTATCTTCAGAAAAATAAATTGTAAAAATCTTTAAGTACATATCGTGTAGATTAAAATGCAAAGATTCTATCTGCTGCATACACTCTAGAGGATTATTTGAAAGAGCATTAAGAATTTGTCCATCACTGTAAAACCATTTACCAAATTTACATTCTGTTGAGTCTACAGGGATTACCCCCTCTTCAATATTTAAACCATTTATAAGTAGCTTTGCTTTTTGTACCCATTTTATATGTGCTGCTTTAGCTGCTCTTAAATGTTCTAATACATGCTCTTTTTCCATATCTCACTCCAATAACTATTATAAAATATTATAGTAGTAAATTACAAAAAGGTCAAGGAAAAAACTATTTTAGTTATTTATATCACAAAAGTGATACATATAGAGATGGCGTTTCACGTGAAACACGTAAAGAAAACGAGAATTTCTTCTCGTTTTTAGTGTTGGAACCACAGACGATGTCCGAAGGACCGGCGAGGACTAACCGACAAGAGTGTTGGAACCACAGACGAT
>JAMORK010000014.1 GCA_027063645.1 Sulfurimonas sp. | reverse complement strand
AGTGTTGGAACCACAGACGATGTCCGAAGGACCGGCGAGGACTAACCGACAAGAGTGTTGGAACCACAGACGATCTCCGAAGGAGTGGCGAGGACTTAGCAACAATAAGTACAATAGATCTAAAAACTAAATATAAGCCAAAAGGGGTATAATTGCATCACTATATAAGAGGCTTCAAATTATTATGAATTATTTTGCAAAAAGAATCATCCCATGTTTAGATGTAAAAGATGGTCGTGTTGTTAAAGGTGTCAACTTTGTTGGTCTTAAAGATGCAGGTGATCCTGTAGAAGTTGCAAGACGTTACAATGAAGAGGGTGCAGATGAACTTACATTTTTAGATATTACAGCATCTTCTGATAATAGAGACACCATAGTAGATGTAGTGGCACAGGTTGCTCGTGAAATTTTCATCCCCTTAACAGTTGGTGGAGGTATTCGTAAACTTGATGATATCTACAAACTTCTCAATGTAGGTTGTGACAAAGTGAGTGTCAACTCTGCAGCAATTAAACGCCCAGAACTCATAGATGAGGGAGCCAAACGTTTTGGTTCGCAGTGTATCGTTACTGCGATAGATGTGAAAAAAACTGGCGATGTTTATAATGTCTACCTTAATGGTGGTCGAGTGGACACAGGCATCAATGCAGTAGAGTGGGCCAAAGAGGTTGTTGATCGTGGTTGTGGAGAGATACTTCTCACATCAATGGATGCAGATGGCACTAAGGCTGGTTTTGAGCTTAACATCACAGAACAGATTAGCCGTGCAGTCAATGTGCCCGTCATTGCTAGTGGTGGAGCTGGGAGTATGCAACATATAAAAGAGGCTTTTGATGCTGGTGCAGATGCTGCACTTGCTGCAAGTATTTTTCACTTTAAAGAGATAGATATTATGGATTTGAAACATTACTTACATGAACAAAATATTCCGGTGCGCCTGTAGATGATTATATGTGCTGGAAACAACGAAACATTTAACTTTGCTCAACCTATGGGAGTAGGGCTTATACAAACTGCTATGAATCTTACTCGTCTTTGTCTGTTTGATAAACCAGAGTTTCTCCTCTTTGTTGGAAGCGCTGGAAGTTATGGAGACTTAGATATATTTGAGATAGTCGAGAGTAAAACTGCCTCTAATATTGAGTTAGCCTTTTTAAGTAATGATGCTTACACTCCCTTAGACAATGTAGTCACAACTAACACTACTAACAAAAAAGATATAGTAATCAACTCTTCAAACTACATCAGTACAAACGCCACACTCACAAAAAACTTTTTAAAGTTTGGTGTAGGTGCTGAAAATATGGAGTTTTTTGCAGTACTTCAAATAGCAAAAGAGTTTAATATTCCAGCCGGTGGTGTCTTTTGTATAACAAACTATACTAACGAAAGTGCTCATGAAGATTTTCTAAAAAATCATGAAAAAGCGAAAGAACTACTCAGTGAACATGTCAAAAAGCGTATAGAGGAGCTTACAAAAAAATGAATCAACTCAAACCATCACTTATGGACTTTACCCTCAAAGAGCTACAAGAGATAGTCAAACCATCATTTCGTGCAAAACAGATCTACGGTTGGCTTTACCACCAATATGCCTCTAATTATGAAGAGATGAAAAATATCCCCAAGGCTATGAAAGAGAAGCTTGAGAAAGAGTACCTGGTCAACCCTCTTAAAATTGTTAACAAAGAAGAGTCTAGCGATGGTACAATTAAGTACCTTTTAGAGCTTCAAGATGGCAAAACTATGGAAGCTGTTTGGCTTAAGATGAAAGAGGAGCAACGTGGTGATGATGGGGAGATTACACAAGAAGCAAAGTATACTATCTGTGTTTCTACTCAAGTTGGATGTAAAGTAGGGTGTACCTTTTGTTTGACAGCTAAGGGTGGATTTACAAGAGATTTAAGTGCTGGAGAGATTGTTGCCCAAGTAGTTACTTTAAAGCGTGATAATTCCCATAAGCATAACCGTAAGCTCAATATTGTCTATATGGGAATGGGTGAACCTCTTGATAACCTAACAAACCTAGCAAAAGCGATAGAGGTTTTTAAAGAGGATGATGGACTCTGCATTGGTGGTAAACGCCAAACAGTGAGTACAAGTGGACTCAGTACCAAGATAGATAAACTTGGAGAGATGGACTTAGGTGTTCATATAGCAATCTCACTCCATGCAGTTGATGATAAGCTTAGAAGTGAGCTTATTCCTATGAATAAAGCTCATAACATCAACTCCATCATAGAAGCGGTCAAACGTTTCCCTATAGACACTCGCAAACGTGTTATGTTTGAATACCTTGTTATAAAAGAAAAAAATGATGACTTAGGCTCTGCAAAGAAGTTAGTAAAACTACTCACAGGCATTAAAGCAAAAGTTAATCTCATCTTCTTCAATCCATACCCAGGAACTGACTACAAAAGGCCAGAGAGAAAAGATATGGTGGCGTTTCAGGAGTATTTAGTCAATCATGGTCTACTCTGTACGATTCGAGACTCAAAAGGGATCGATATCAGTGCTGCTTGTGGACAACTAAAAGAAAAAACAGAGGGAGAACTCAATGGGTGATTTTACAGGTGTAGATATAGCAGAAGTTATACTCCTTGTTGTAGTGTTCGCAGTTGGTGTAGGTGGATTTATCTATGCTGCCACAAAAGACGATTAGTTTTTCTTTAGCAAAGACGATTAGTCTTTCTTTAGCTCTGTAATCTTTTTGCAACCAACAATATGATAATATTGTACTTATAAACTAGAAGGAGCTACAATGGCTGAGAAAATGGATAGTGATAGAATCAGAGAGATATATAAACTTTGTAAAGGTCACTTTGGTGATGTTCGTTTTGTAGGTATCAAGTACCATAACAAAATTGGTTGGATGGCAAAAGCACAACTTGGTGATGATTTTGAAAATTTAACAGCAGATGGAAAATCAAGTACAGATGCCTTAAGAAAATTGCGTGATCGTGTGAAAAAAATTATAAAAAGATATAACGGCGTTTAATAGCCAAATGTAAGTAAACGACCAACACACCAGGGAGGTCGTTTATGAGTGTAATGATACCCTACTTTTCTTATATAAATCTAAGCAAGACACTCTAAATAACTCCACAAATAAAAAATCAATCAAAAACTACTTTTTTCTCTTAAATAAAATTATATTTCTTACAAAACTATTAAATTTTACCTAAAGTGTTCAATATTCACACAGTGTTCTAAGTTGTGAATAAAATGTAAAAATTAAGTGAACTAAATCTTACAATTTGCTCACTTTTTAAGATATGTTTTATATAAATACTAACTTAAATGTGTATTAAAATGGGCTGAAACTCCCTAAACATAGGAGTTTCATAGTTTTTGCATAAAAATTAATCACATAATGTGACTAATATCTTTATAGAGGAAAAAAGTTATTCACATCTCTTGTTTATAATGGGAAAAAACTAAACACTTAAGCTCTTTAAAGCTATATTCTCAAAATCAACTTTACTTTTTATATTATATTTTTTTTCGTACAATTCAAACTCTAATTCATTCGCATGAAGTAGCAGTCTCGTTGCACCACTTAGTTGTACTCTCTCTTTTGGATCTATCTCTTTATCAAGGTAGCGAATAAAATTTTCTTTCGTTTGCCCATAGATAGGATCACCAACTATTGGATGTTTCACGTGAAACAGATGAACACGTATTTGATGTTGGCGTCCAGTATGTGGTGCACACTCTATAAGTGTCATATCTAAATCCCGATAATACTTTAAAGGCTTAAAGCTAGTCTTAGATGCTTTTCCACTCTCATCTACCTTAACTATCATTCTAACAACAGCACTCTCATCTTGAGCACGTAAAAGGGGAGCCTCTACAACCATCGACTCTTTAAACTCACCATGAACAAGTGCAAGGTATTTTTTTTGCATGTCGCGTTCTTGAAACATCATCTTGATATCTCTCTCACTTACTTTGTTTGTAGCACAGAGGACAAGACCACTTGTCTCTTTATCTATACGATGTGCTATATTTGCATCACGACCAAACTGATACTTCAACTCATCTATAAGAGAGTAGGGTGTTGCTTTTGTTTGTGGATGTATTAAAACGCCACTCGGCTTATCAAAAACAACGAACTCCTTTTCTACATAAGTTGGCTCTAAACCTTTAGTGATTGGTTCAAACATTATGAACTCAAATGCACCCTCTATCTCTCCGGCAGTTTTCACCATCTTCTCACCATCAACTAAGATTCTACCCTTAGATATAAAACGCTGTGCTTCACGTTGAGAGTAACCCAACTCTTTCATTAAAAACAAAAAAGCTTTTGTCTTCTCTTTAGCGAATATCTTTTTTATTACAAATGGCACTTAAAATCCTTTGTGGGTTTAATTACTTTTTCATCATTAATCAAGTAAAATACTCCCTATATTATATTGCGAATTTTAGCACAATAAACTCCCTACAAAAAGGTAAACAATGGTAGAAAGATATTCACGCCCAGAGATGGCAGAAAAATGGACACAACATGCAAGATATGCAGCATGGCTTGAAGTAGAAAAAGCAGCTGTTAAAGCTTGGGCAAGACTTGGCAAGATTCCTCAAGAGGATGCAGATAAGATTGTTAAAAATGCAAGTTTCTCAGTTGAGCGTATAGAAGAGATAGAAGCGGTAACAAAACATGACCTTATAGCATTTAATACAAGTGTATCTGAAAGCCTTGGAGAGGAATCTCGTTGGTTCCATTATGGTATGACATCTTCTGATGCAGTAGATACTGGTGTAGCTCTTCAGATGAGAGACTCACTTAATATTATTATAGATGATGTAAAGATGCTTATGGAGTCTATCAAGAAGCGTGCATATGAGCATAAAATGACTCTTATGGTTGGACGTTCACATGGTATTCATGGTGAGCCTATCACTTTTGGTCTTACACTCGCTGTTTGGTATGATGAAGTTGCTCGTCACCTTTTAAACCTTGAGCAAACTATGGAAGTTATTGCTGTTGGTCAAATCTCTGGAGCTATGGGTAACTTTGCACATGCACCACTTGAACTAGAAGAGTATGCGATGGAAGAGTTAGGTCTTAAACCAGAGCCTTGTTCTAACCAAGTTATACATCGTGATCGTTATGCAAGACTTGCAACTGCATTAGCACTTCTTGCTTCTTCAGTAGAAAAATTTGCAGTTCAAGTAAGACACCTACAGCGTACAGAAGTGTATGAAGCTGAAGAGTTCTTTGCAAAAGGGCAAAAAGGTTCTTCTGCTATGCCTCACAAACGTAACCCAATTCTTACTGAAAACATTACAGGTCTTGCACGTATGATTAGAGCCTATGCTAATCCAGCAATGGAAAATGTAGCACTATGGCATGAGCGTGATATTAGCCACTCATCAACTGAGCGTTTTTGGTTACCAGATGCTTTCATAACTATGGACTTTATGCTTCACCGTATGAATAACGTTATAGCAAACCTCACTGTTTTCCCTGAGAACATGATGAAAAACCTAAACCTAACAGGTGGGCTTGTTTTCTCTCAACGTGTTTTACTAGAACTTCCACTTCAAGGTGTAAGTCGTGAAGATGCTTACCGTATTGTTCAAAGAAATGCGATGAAAGTTTGGGAAGAGATTCAAAATGGACGTCCAACTACAAATGAAAAAGGTGAATCACTTTATCTTAATCATCTTTTAGCAGATGAAGAGCTTAGAAGTAAACTCAGTGAAGAAGAGATTCGTGAGTGTTTTAATTATGATTATTACACCAAAAATGTTGACAACATTTTCAAACGTGTTTTTAAATAACAATCACTAAAACATCACTAGTATAGCCCTTTGGGTTATGCTAATCATTACTCCTATTGATAGCTCTTCACAAGTTTAAAAATTCACTCTAAAAATCTTTTACTTTAATCTTTTCTACAATATAGTTTCGATAAAATCAATTACTTTTTCATCGATTTTTTATGTGATTTTTTTCAAAAAAAATTATGTAAAAAATCTCAATATTTATATCAGGGAACCTACATGATAACAGTAATTAAAAGAAATGGCAGAACAGAACCTCTAGACATTTCAAAAATTCAAAAATACACTTCAGCGGCCGTTAAAGATTTAGACAATGTAAGTCAAAGTGAATTAGAAGTTGATGCACAGATCCACTTCCGTGATGGGATCACATCTAAAGAGATTCAAGAGACACTTATAAAGACAGCTGTAGACAAGATAGATATAGATGCACCAAACTGGACTTTTGTAGCATCGCGTTTATTTATCTTTAACCTTTACCACCAAGTAAATGGTTTTACTGGGTATTGTAAACTAGAGAAGTATTTTGAAAAAGGGGAGAAAGAGGGGCGCATCCTTTTAGGTCTTAGAGAGATGTATGACTTAGATGAATTAGAAAAGCACTTAGTACCTGAACGTGATTTTCAATTTAACTACCTTGGTGTAAAAACACTTTATGACAGATATCTCATTAAAGATAGTCAAGGTAATCCAATGGAGCTTCCTCAACATATGTTTATGGCAATAGCGATGTTCTTAGCTCAACGTGAAGAGAATCGCCAAGAGTGGGCTATCAAATTCTATAACATGATTAGTAAGTTTGAGGTGATGTTAGCAACACCAACACTCTCTAATGCAAGAACAACACGCCACCAACTTTCATCTTGTTATATTGGTTCTACTCCTGATAATATCGAGGGGATCTTTGATGCTTACCAAGAGATGGCAATGCTTTCTAAATTTGGTGGAGGAATTGGTTGGGATTGGACTCAGGTTCGCTCAATGGGTTCATTTATCGATGGGCATAAAAATGCAGCAGGTGGAACAGTACCATTTCTTAAAATCACAAATGATATCGCGATTGCAGTTGATCAGTTAGGTACTCGTAAGGGTGCTATCGCTGTTTATCTTGAGCCTTGGCATATTGACATCAATGACTTCTTAGATTTAAAGAAAAACTCTGGTGAAGAGCGTCGTCGAGCCCATGATCTTTTCCCTGCAATGTGGCTGAACGATCTTTTTATGGAGCGTGTTCAAGAAGATGGTATATGGACACTATTTGATCCTTATGATGTACGTGAACTCTCTACTATGTATGGAGATGAGTTTAACAAACGCTACCAAGAGTTAGAACAAGATGAATCGATCATCAAAGAGAGACTCAAGGCAAAAGATCTATGGAAAAAAATCCTCACATCTTACTTTGAAACGGGAAGTCCTTTCCTTTGTTTTAAAGATAATGCAAACCGTGCAAACCCTAATGATCATTATGGTGTTATCCGTAGTTCAAACCTTTGTACAGAGATTTTTCAAAATACAAACCCTAACCATTATAAGATCAAGTTTATTTTTGAAAATGGTGAAAGTATAAGTTATGAAGAGGAGGAGATGGTCACAGTCGATAGTGGCATAACAAAACCTGCCAAAAAAGTAACTGCACTTGATTCACTCGGTGGTATGCCAATCTTCGTTGTGGAAAAAGAAAAAGTAAATGGTGATACTGCGGTATGTAACCTTGCATCTATCAACCTCTCACGTGTCAACACAAAAGAAGATATAGAACGCATCGTTCCAACTGCTGTAAGATGTTTAGATAATGTAATTGACCTAAACTTTTACCCAGTTGAAAAAGTAAAACGTACTAACATGAGAAGCCGTTCTATCGGTCTTGGTGTTATGGGTGAGGCACAGATGTTAGCAGAAGCTGGCATTATGTGGGGAAGCCAAGAACACTTTGATAAAATCGACGAAGTGATGGAGTCTGTTTGTTATAACACTATCTCAGCTTCTTCTGACTTAGCTTTAGAAAAAGGTACTTACCCAGAGTTCCAAGGAAGTAAATGGAGCCGTGGTATATTCCCTCAAGATCATGCCAATGCTGAAGTTATCAACCTTGTAGATCGTGGTGGACTTTTTGCTTCAGCTTATGAGTGGGAGGAGTTGCGTTCTAAAGTAAAAAAACAAGGGATGCGTAATGGTTACCTTATGGCTGTTGCACCTACAAGTTCTATCTCTATCCTTACGGGAACTACACAGGCTATCGAGCCAGTATTTAAACGTAAGTGGTCAGAAGAAAACTTGTCTGGTCTTATCCCTGTTGTTGTTCCAAACCTCTCTCCTGATACTTGGGCATACTATACACCAGCATACGAGCTCAACCAAACACTACTTATAAAAGCAGCTGCAATTCGTCAAAAATGGATAGACCAAGGGCAATCACTTAACATCTTTATCACACTAGATAAAGCGAGTGGACGCTACCTCAATGAGATCTATATGCTTGCATGGAAACTTGGCCTTAAATCTACTTACTACCTACGTTCACAATCTCCAGAGATGGCAAGTGATGTAGAAGATAGAAGTATGGAATGTGTTGGTTGCCAGTAGGCCATAGATGAGACCTTTACTTCCAAAAGAAACTTCTAACTTCATAGAGAGATTTGGAGACTTCATTGATGGTGAACTTCGCTCATTTGAAATTCTCTCTCCAAACGCTATGAAACTTACACTCGCTGGACAAGATAGTGCAAGAGGATTTGACTGGATTAGTATGGAGTTAGAGTTTCATGGTGTTTGTGATGCTTCTCTAGAGGGCAGTGACTCCTTACACCTTATAGATATGAGTGAAGGTGTATCACTCAGTTATACACAAAACTTTACATTTAAGATCAATGCTTCAACATTTTATATTGTTTGTGAAACTATCAAATACCAAGAGGGGAGTTTTTAGATGAAATACTTAGTAACCGATGATTCAAAACTTGCACGCTTAAGCTTAGTAAAATCTCTTAAAAATGTTGCTGGGGATGTCTCTATTTTTCAAGCAACAAATGGATTAGAGGCTCTTAAAGTGATGGAAGATGAGAAAGTGGATGTTGTTTTTTTAGACCTTACCATGCCAGAGATGGATGGGTATGAAGCACTTCCAAAACTACTTGAGATGAACCCAAAAGCAAAAGTTGTTGTTGTCTCTGCTGATGTACAAACAAAAGCAAAAGAGAGAGTTATAGCACTAGGTGCACAACTTCATATGCAAAAGCCTATCAATGTAGAAAAAATGCAAGAGATACTGGATATACTTTAATCATGCAAAAATTTACACTTAGTGAAGATGAACAGGATGTACTCCAAGAGCTTATGAATGTAGCTTACGGAAATGCTACAGCAGTTGTAGCTGAGATGCTTGATGCTTTTGCATCTTTAAGTATCCCAAACATCAAAGTGATGCCCACAAAAGAGTTACTCCAAACATTTCAAAAACTCAAAGAGAGTAGTTACTTTTTTTCAACACAGGCATTTAATGGTGAATTTAACGGAGAGAGTGCCTTTTTTATCAATGAAAAAAGTGCACAAAATCTTGCAAAACACCTTGAACTTGAAACACAAGAAGATCTTGACGATGCTATCTTAGAACTTACCAATGTTCTTACTTCTACCCTTACAACAAAACTGGCTCAAGAGATGAGTACAGAAGTGAGTTTTTCACTTCCAAGTATCTCTAAAATACCCTTAAGTGAGATAGAAAACATCGACACTTTTTTACAGTACTCTCAAGTGATTGTTATAGATACTGAACTCAATTTTCAAGATCAAAAGATCAATGGCAATATTTTTATACTAACAAAAGATGAATCGATACAATGGCTCAAAATACAACTCAACACAATATTAGAACAACTGATATAGACAAAAAAATTGTCTCTAGCATAGACAATGGTATCCTCATAGTAGATGAAGAACTCACTGTGCATCACTATAACAAGTGGCTAGAGCTACAAACAAAGATTAAAGAGTCAGATATCTTAGGGAAAAAACTTGGAGATATTTTTCCAAGTATAAATACCAAAACACTTCTTAGAAAAATAAAAACTGCCCTACGGATGGGAACACCAACCTTTTATACGGCAAGTACTTCAAAGTATCTGATCCCTATTAAAATTAACCAGATTAAAAACTCTAACTTCACACATATGCAACAAGATGTTAGTATCATCCCTTTTGATCATGAGAAGAAGCAGGTAGCACTTATACTCACAGACCAAACAATTATGGCACAAACACATGTACTCCTACAAGAGAACATCAAAAAAGTTGAGGAGCTTAATGCACAACTTCTCAAAGAGAAAGAGCACTCACAAAGACAACATAAACAACTCTTAGCACACTCAAGAAGTGCTGCTATGGGTGAGATGATAAGTATGATTGCACATCAATGGAGACAACCCCTTTCACTCATCAACACCATCATTGCAGGGCTCCAACTCAAACAAGAGATGCAAATACTCACCAAAGAAAATATGCATAGCTCATTTGAAAAAGTTGAGAAAACTGTTTTTTATCTTTCTGAAACTATCAACGATTTTCGTGATTATTTTAAACCTAACAAAACCATAACAGAGGTCAACCTCTCTGAACTTTTCAATAAATCTATGTACTTTTTAACAAATGAGATAACCCAGTCAGATATCCAATATAACGCAAATATTGATACAAACATCGTTATACAAACATATAAAAATGAGCTACTTCAATGTATCATCAATATCATCAAAAACTCTCTTGATGCCTTTTTAGAGAGTGATATCAAAGAGAAAAAGATCAGTATCAATGCTGAGAAAAAAGGGGATATGATCTTCATTACCATACAAGATAATGCGGGTGGAATAGAAGAGGAAATTTTAAATAAAATCTTTGAACCTTACTTCTCCACCAAGAGTAAAAATGGAACAGGACTTGGACTTTATATGTGTAAGACAATAATTAGTGAACATTTACATGGTAAAATTACAGTTGAGAGTCAAAACAACTCTACAACAACTCTTATGGAGTTGCCTTATAAACTTGAAAAAAAACAATAAAGGAGACAATTATGAGAGTAGTATGTCCACACTGTTTAAGTGTTAATAATGTTCCTCAAAAAGAGAGTTATAAAAAAGCAAACTGTGGGAAATGCAAAAAATCCCTTTTAGATACTAAGCCTATTGAACTGACAGATGCAAACTTTGATGAAGTGGTAGTTAACAGCGATATTCCTGTAATAGTTGACTTTTGGGCACCATGGTGTGGTCCATGTAAGATGATGGGGCCTGTTTTTGAAAAAACTGCAACCAAGTTTCCCCTCAAAGCACTTTTTGTAAAAGTAAATACTGAAAATGAACAAAACTTAGGGGCTCGATTTGGAATCAGAAGTATCCCTACACTTATGGTTTTTAAAGGTGCTAAAGAGGTACATAGAATCAGCGGTGCACTTGATGAAGCCTCTTTAAGCAATATGGTTTCTCAATTTACTAACTAGATTTCAAGACATTACATTTAACAAAATATATTAACTTTAAGTAATAATTTTGTAGAATGTAGTCTATTTATTTTCTTAAAAAAAGGCTACATATGCAAAATTATTATATTTTAGCTGTAGATGACGAACCCTTTAATTTAGACCTTATCGAAGCTGCTTTTAGTGAACACACAAATATAATAATCACCTATGCAAAAAGTGGCCAAGAAGCACTAGATCTTTTGGAAGAAAAAAACTTTAATGTCGTACTCTTAGATATTAGTATGCCAAATATGAGTGGCCTTGAAGTACTTCAAAAATCAAATCAGATCCTAAACATCTTTTCATACCTGTTTTAATGCTTACTGCCAATACAGAAAAAGAGAAAGAAGCTCTTAAGTTAGGTGCTAGTGATTTTCTCTCTAAACCTTATGACATCGATATCTTATGTACTAGAACCATCAACTATGCTCAACTACACCACTTAACGCAACAAGTACAAGATCAAAATATGCTCCTTGAAGAGAAGGTACAAGAGAGAACATTAGCCCTAGAAGAAGCTTTAGCTATATCTAAAGAAACAGAGTTTGAGATCTCTACAAGGCTTGGCCGTGCAGGAGAATCTCGTGATCCTGAAACAGGTGGGCATATCAAAAGGATGAGTCATTATTCCAAACTACTTGCAAAACTCTATGGTCTCAGTGATGAAGAGTGTGAACTTATACTCTATGCTGCACCACTTCATGATATAGGAAAAATTGCAATAAAAGATGAGATACTCCTAAAACCTGGTCGTTTTGAACCCCATGAATACGAACAGATGCAAGAGCATGCTCAACTTGGTGCATTGATGCTAGAGGGAGCCGATAGATACCCTGTCCTTAAAGCGGGACACATCATAGCCCTGGAGCATCATGAAAAGTATGATGGAACAGGCTATCCAAATGGTAAAAAAGGGTCAGATATCCACCTTTATGCACGTATAGTTGCCATTGCTGATGTTTTTGATGCACTAAGCTCAAAACGCTGCTATAAAGACCCTATGCCTCTTGAGACAGTTCTCGATATTATGAAAAAAGACACACCATCACATTTTGATCCTGAACTTATAAAGCTTTTTCTCGATAATTTAGAACAGTTCTTAGAGATTAAAGAGATCTTTAAAGATGAAAACTGCCAACCTCTCAACCAAGAGATAAAAATTCAAAGTGAAAAAGAGTTAACTATCTTGTTTGTTGATGATAATGAGCTTAACAGAATTCTCATCACTGAGATGTTAGGACTTCTTTTTCCAAATATTCACATTATCTCTAAAGAGAATGCCATAGCAGCCCTAGAAACAGATATATCAAAGTATGACCTTATACTCACTGATATAACAATGCCTGAAATAGATGGTTATCAATTTTATACTCTTCTACGAGAGGAAAAATCTTTTCAATCTCCCATTATCGCTATTACAGGACTCAATACAGACCGAGACAAAGATAAAATTCTTCAACATGGTTTTAACCATTATATATCCAAACCACTCGATATCCATGAACTCGAAAATTCCCTTAAAAGGTTCCTCTAAAAATGAAACATCTCACCTTTGCATACAACGATACAAAAGCATACAAACAAGCTCTCAAAGAATCAAAAAAAAAGCGATATAACTCTACACTTATTCAAATATTTACAGCACCTATAAAAAAGAAGAAACTTCAAAAGATTGTAGAGGATATCAAAAAAAGTTTTCCAAAAGCTACCATCATAGGAGCAACCACTTCTGGTGAAATCTCTCATGCTAAGATGTATGAAGATGCCACTATTGTAAGTATTTCACTTTTCAAAGATGCTACACTAAAAACTTTTTATGTTGAAGATATTAACAAAAAATCTGGAAAACTACTCTCTAAAAAAATCTCTGATAAATATACTAAAGCAGCTATAGTTTTAAGTGAAGGGCTTTTAGGTGAGAACTATGAAGCTTTTATAAAGGGGATCAAAGAGAAAAATCCACAACTTATCATCTCTGGTGGCTTAGCTGGTGATAATTTCAAGCTCGAAAAAACATATATCATTGTCAATGGTGAAATTCTCAACAAAGGTGCTGTTGGTGTCTCTTTTTCTGGGAAGAAACTTTATGCTTCTAATAATTACAATCTAAACTGGATCCCAATTGGAAAAGAGTTTACAATTACCTCTTCAGAGAAGAATGTGATTCATACTATAGACAACGAGCCCGCAATTGATATATTTAAACGCTATCTTGGTACTCAAGTTTTTCAAAATAATGCAGCAGCCCTTCCTGACTTCCAATTTCTTTTTCAAGAGGGTTCTACTACGGTATCACGTACACCTATGGCGGTAGAGGGTTCATCAATCATTTTTGCAGCTCCTATAAAAAAAGGGCAGGTGGTACAGTTTGGATTTTCCAATGCTTCTGCTGTGATCTCAGGTGCTGAAAATATCAATACAAATCTAAGTCAAAATCCTGCAGAGGCGATCTATATCTTTTCTTGCATTGCCAGAAAAACACTGCTTGGCAAGGTTTTAGAACATGAGTTTCAAGCCTTTGATACAATCGCACCAACAGCAGGTTTTTTCACATACGGAGAGTTTTACAGCACTGATGCAAATAATGCTCTACTCAACTGTACAACAACCATCCTTATCTTATCTGAAGCAAAAAAAGTAAAAAAGAAAAAAGAGAAAAAAAAAGTAGAAGCAAAAAATCTTGAAAACACTACTTTTTCTGCACTTACACACTTTATTAAACAAACATCAGATGAACTCAACTCAAATATCAAACTACTCAACCAGTATAAAAATGCAGTTGATCTCTCCTCTCTTGTCTCAAAAACAGACCTCAATGGAAATATAACCTATGTCAACGATAATTTTTGTAAAATTAGCCAATACACAAGAGAAGAGCTCTTAGGTAAGAATCATCGCCTTGTTCGAGATAAAAAGATGTCAACATTTATCTTTAAAAAAATGTGGCAAACCATCGAAAATGGAAAAGTTTGGCATGGACTTCTCTCCAACAGAGCTAAAGATGGTTCTATCTACTATGTAGATGCTACCATTATGCCTATCTTTAATAAGTATGACAAGATAGAAGAGTATATAGCAATTAGGCAAGATGTAACAAAACAAATACAATCTAAACATAGAGTTATAGAAAAAGAAAAGCTTATCAAGGCTATCTTTGACAATCAAGATAGCATTGTTATCTATGCTTCTAAAACAAAAGGGATGATGAGTGTTAATAAAAAACTTTTTGAATACTTTGATTATAAAAACCTTGAAGATTTTAAAGCCAAACATGCTTGTATATGTGACCTTTTTTTAGAAGAAGATGGATATACTTACCCATCAAAACACCAAAACTGGCTTAACGATATTGCTGAAGGAACAGCCTCTTTACAAAAAGCAAAAATGAAGACAAAAGATGGAACAATACATACCTTCAACATAGTGATTAAAAAACTTGGCGATGAGTATGTTATCAATCTTAATGACATCACATCACTTGAAGATGCTATTAAAAAAGCACATCTCTCAGAACAAGCAAAATCTACCTTCTTAGCCAATATGTCACATGAGATACGCACACCTCTCAATGGTATCTTAGGCTTTACAGACATCCTAACAAAAAAAAATATTGACAAGGATGCCAAACGCTATATCGATATTATCCATAAAAGTGGAGAAACACTTCTTAATGTTGTGAATGATATCTTAGACTTTTCCAAAATTGAGAGTGGAGAGCTCTCTTTATATGAACACGAAGCAAATCTCTTTGAGGAGATGGAAGCCTCTGTTTCTACCTTTGCATCTACTTCAAAAATGAAATCAATTGACTACTTTGTTTATATAGATACCAAGATACCAAAAACTCTACAATGTGATATACAAAGAATCAAGCAGGTGATGAATAACCTCACAAGTAATGCCATAAAATTTACTCCTGAGCATGGTATGGTACAGGTTGTTATTCAGCTTAAAAAGATTCAAGAGAATAAAGCATATATCAGTTTTAAAGTCACAGATAGTGGGATAGGGATAGCTCAAGAGAAACAAGAGAGTATCTTTAATGCCTTTTCGCAAGCAGACAATTCAATAAGTAGGGAGTTTGGCGGAACAGGCTTAGGTTTAGCAATCAGCAGTCAATATATAAAGATGATGGGTTCTACACTCCAAGTACAGAGTATAGAGGGGGAAGGGAGTGAATTTTTCTTTGAACTTGAACTTCCAATTATTGATGCTACAGAATCTTTTGCTTACCATGAAAATCTCAATAAAATTAATGTAAAATTGCTTAATTCTCAAGATAAAATAATATGTGGTATCAACGAGATCATAGCCTCTTATCTAGATGCTTGGCAATGTCCTTATGAGGAGATTGATAATATCAACATGGTAGATGAAGAAACTGATATTCTCATCACCTGTGCCAAAATTTTTGATCTTGAGCACTGTTATGAAACTCTTGAGCACTACGAAAAGCTTCAACTTATCTATGTCGAGGGTATTGAAGAGAGTTTTCAATGTGAGCATAAAAAATTTCATCTCTTAGAACAACCAATGACAGGATCTTCTCTTTTTGATAAACTTATGACACTTACAAATACACAATCTCAATTAGCTTCAGATACAACAACAAAAACAGAAATAGTACAGTTTAAAGGCTCAGTCCTTGTAGCAGAAGACAACGAAACCAATCAGATGCTTATCTCCATTATACTTGAGGAGAAGGGACTCGATTTTACTATAGTAAATAATGGACAAGAAGCTGTAGATGAAGCACTCTCTAAGAGCTACGACATTATTTTTATGGATATAAACATGCCTATACTCGATGGAGTAAGTGCTACAAAAATCTTACGGGAAAAGAATTATACGGGAGCTATTATTTCTCTCTCTGCTAATGTTATTGAGTCTGATATCATCTCTTTTAAAGAAGCAGGGGTCAATGATACTCTCAACAAACCTATAATTCCCCAAGAGTTAGATAAGATTCTTATAGAATATCTAAGAAAAGGTTCTCAACAAAAACAAGAAAGTCTCTCTTTTGACCAAATATCAATACAAAAACTCTCACAGCAACTCTCTATACCAAATGAAACCATCATCATAAAACTCCTAAAGAGTTTTGCAAACACTATAACACAGATGCAAGAGAAGATACAAGAGGAGGGTTTAAACAAGGAGATAGCCCATAATATTAAAGGTGTATCTGGTAATTTACGCTTTAACAATCTTTATGAACTTACTATAGAGATAGAAAAGCAGCTTGAAGAGGGACTAGAAGATACTAAAGAGTTTCAAGAGATGCTTTTAAAACATATTGAACATCTTCAAAAAGAGATAGCTTTAATTAATAAATAGGTACTTATCTCCATTGTGTTGTATCTTCTCTATATTTGCCTGAGCCTTTTTATACAAAATAGGTACAGACTCTGAGTGATTTGTAATATGATGAAAGGCTATAGAAAAACTTATAGCCTTCGCCAAATTTTTCTCCTTAGAGAGTCCCATAGATACTCTTTCATAAAGCTCTTTCATCATGCTTAACTTATAATCTTTTAAAAGTATGGCAAAACTAACACCATGAAGTTTTGCTACTATAGCATTGGAGGGGGATGATTTTTGTAAAAGCTTTGAGAAGAGTCTTATAATTTTATTGGCTCCAGAAAAACCATACAAAGAGTTGACCTTTTCAAATCTATCTATTTTTATATAAACAAACCAAAAATCTTTCCCCTGTGTTTGATAAGCTTTAAGTTGTGAGTCAAAATAAAGTCCATTGTATAACTTTGTTAGTGGATCTGTTATACTCAATTGTGCCAGTTTAGACTGTTTGTGTTTGATCTCTTGCAGATAAGCTAGCTTCTCCAAATGGGTTCGTACTCGTATCTTAAGCTCTACACCATTAAAAGGCTTTGTGATGTAATCTATTCCACCTACCTCAAAAGCTTTAGAGATATACTCTATATCTGTTTGTGCTGTTAAAAATACAACAGGTATATCTTTTGTCTTGAGATCAGATTTTAACATCTTACACACCTCAAAACCATCATGCTCAGGCATATTTATATCTAAAAGTATAAGATCTATTTTGTGTTTTAAAACACTCTCTATCGCAGCCTTTGCATTAAGTGCGAAAGAGAGTTTATAACCCTCCTCTTTTAAGTAAATGCTAGCAAGTTCTATGTTGAACTTTTCATCGTCTACTATTAAGATATGAAAGTTATTATTTGTTTTCATATTATTTTATGTATGAACAACAATAGTCAGTTACTTTTTTAATCTTTAGATCAAATGATGCATTCGCTGGTACATTAAAAGTCTCTGGTGTGTGAAGTGTTTTCCACTCTTCACCTGGAAGTTTTACATCAAGTTCACCACTTAAAATCTCCATAATCTCTGCAGAGTCTGTACCAAAGGTATACTCACCTGGAAGCATAATACCTAAAGACTTAATAGAACCATCACTAAACTCTAAAGTTCTGCTTGTTACTTTACCGTCGTAGTAAATATTTGCCGCTTTTATCGCTGTTACATTTTCAAATTTATCCAATATTTTTCCTTTGTTTCTTTATAAAATAATATCCTAAGATTGCATATATTGTAGCCTGAATAAGTAAAATTACATAATTATCTAAGATCATATCAAAAGAGGCACCCATCTGATTGAGCTTTAAAAATCCCTCTATCGCTGGTGTGGAAGGGATAAAGTTGGAGATAACTCGTAGCCACTCAGGTAAAGCCTCTAGTGGCCAAACAAACCCCGCACTAAAGACTAAAGGGAGCGAACTAAAAAGAATTACTGGGGTAGCTATCTCACGAGAACTAAAGATAGAACCTAAGAATATGCCAAAGAAAACAGTTGCAACTAAAAAAGCAAAACTAAATTTGAGCAGATCACCCATCTGGGCTAGATGTGTTACACCAAAATACTCAAAACTAAAGCCAAAATAAAAAAGAAGATGGATAAAAAAGATGCTAAAAAAGATGATAAAATGCGAGGCCATAATATTGAGAGTAGATGTATTATAGTTATAGTGTTTATAAGCTCTTTCTCTTACTCCTCCACCTAGTATTGCTAAACCTATGAGCATTGTTTGTTGTAGTATTAAAACAAACACAGCAGGGATAACATACTGAGTATAGGAGTTATTTTTATTAAAAAGGTTAATCGTTTTTAAAACATAGGGTGTATACTCTTTTTTTGCTGCTTCTATAGGGATGTTTTGTGTCAGTTTTGTCCCTATTTTAATACTTGCTGATTCTGTAAGAATCGACTTCATTGCAGCTTCTAAAACGCCACCAAAGATAAGAAAATAACTCGAATCAGCTCCAAGTGCAATAGTAGGAGATTTTTTTAAGCTAATATCGCGTTTGAAGTGTGCTGGAATTATTATGATTGCTTTTATATCACCTCTAAGAAGTGCTGCTTTTGCATCCTCTTCACTTAGATCTTCCCTTTTAACAAGGATTTGTGGTGTTGCATCGAGTTTAAAGACAAGATCTCGTGACTTATCACTTTTATCATAATCTACTACACTTACTGGCAAAGAGCTCACACTCTCATGAGCATAAGGCTGAGGATACAAAAAAGAGTAAAGAATAACACCACCAAAAATGGTCAGAACAATCGCTACATCACTAAAAACTGTACGAAACTCCTGTTGTAATGTTTGTAAAAAATTCATGATGAAACCCTCTGTTTAAAACGGAGATATACAGGGATAAAAACAAGCCAAAAGAGTAAAAGAGAAAAGAGTGTATTTACCTCATAACTAGGGTTAGCTCCATAGTTTGCTTGAGATATTTGTAGTTGCATATAGTAAGATATAGGCAGCATATCTCTCCAAAACAAAGCAAAATCATTCATATTATACACAGGGAAGGTTACTCCTAAAAATGCAAATGCAGGAGCAGTATACACCGCTCCTAAACTTAAACTTCTTGCATAATCAAATCCACTTACCAAAAACAAAAGAGCTATCCCTTGGTATGCAACTACAGTTAAAAATATAGCTACAATCATTACAGCAAAAGAACCCTCAAAAACCCAACCCAAAGTTCCATAGATATAAAAAAGAGATAAAACTCCTAAAAGCATATAAAAGAGTGTATAGGGAAGCATTTTCCCCACTATTTTTGCAAAAGTATTTTTTCTAAAGTACTCCTTATCTTTTTGCGATTTTACCAACTCTCCAAAACTTACGATAGTAACAATCACAATAAAAATCTGCCATATAGATGGTAAAAGAGCTGATACTAAAAAAAGAAAATAGTTTTGATACATATTAAAAAATGGGGTGATTTGTAGTTTTATGGGTGAAAGTGCTTCTTTACTCAGATGGGTCTCTTTATACTGCACTAGATTATTCATAAACTCTAACTCCCCAGCGGAGCTTGCTATGGCACTATTAAGAGCAGAGGTGATAATCTTCCCTACCAAAATATACTGAGTATTGACCATTGCCGTTACCTTTGGCTGCTTGTGTGTTAAGGTATCTTTTGTAAAATGCTTTGGAATAATCACAAGAGCATAAGCTTTCGCATCTTGTACAAGTGCTGAAGCATCCTTGAGTGAATCTAATTTATAGGCAACACTTAAAGTTTTTGTAGCATCTATCTTACGAATGAGCCCCCTAGAGAGCTGGGACTTCTCTTTGTCTACAACAACGATGGGCATATTTTCTAAAACACCATCGTAAAAGATACTTATAATGAGAAAATAACTTAAAAGCGGAAACAAGCTAATTAACAATAATTTATAGTAAGAGTTTTTTATACTCCTCATCTCATCTATAAAAGTATCTATAAGTATCATAATATTTATAGCTTAGGAATCTCAACAAGTATACTCATCCCAACACGAAGAGACTCTATGGTTTCTACTGGACGAAGCTCAACCTCAAAACTTTTCATATCAAAACCTTTGCCACTCTCAGTAGCTCTCCATGTTGCATAATCTCCTTGAGGTGCTATGTAAAATACTTTAAATTTATAAAGCTTATCACCTATGGCAGGTATCTTCGCTGTGAGGACTTTCCCTTTTGCAAAGTATTGAAGATAATCTTCCCTTACACTAAAGCGCGCCCATATATCTTTCATATCTATGATACTTACCACAGGAAATCCTGTAGGGGAGAGTTCACCCTCGTGGATAAGCACTTGTGCTACTTCACCATCATGAAAAGAGTACTGCGAAGTATCATCCATATAAACACTCACTTCATCAAGTTTAGCAGCATATACTCTCTCTTGAGCAGCAGCAGCCTTTTTCATCTCCACTCTTGCACCCTCTTTAGCCATCTCTGCCATCTCTTTTGCAGCATTTGATGTATGAAGTGCAGCCTTATACTGTGTATATACTTCATCACGTTTTTGCTCTGAGACAACACCATCTTTATAAAGTTTTTCTATTCTATTATAGGTAGTTTTTAAAAGCTCCTCTGCTGCTTTGGCTTTTTGATACTGTTCATAAGCAGCTTGTATCTCTTGTTTTCTCGCTCCCCTATCTGCTTGCATCTTCTTTGCCATTGCTGCATCTTTTGCAGCACTAGCTTGTGCAAATTTTGCATCAAGTTCTCGGGAGAGTATACTAAAGATAGGATCACCTACTTTTACATCTTCCCCTTTTTTCACATAAATCTTATGGATACGCCCAGCAACTTTTGATGAGATATTATAACTTTGTGCATCTATCTCACCTTGAAGTATAAAAGGCTTTGGCTCATATGCCTTATAAAATGTTATACCTACCCAAAAAACTAAGGCTAACATAGCTATAACTATAACAAACACTATACTTTTTTTCATTCTATCTCCTCACCCATAAACTCAAAAAATATCTCTCTCTCACCACTTAAAACACAAAGTTGTGAAAGCTTTTGTACATAAGTGTATGCTGCGTTGAGTCTTTTTGTTTTTGCACCAAGTAGACTCATTTGTGCATCGACAAGTTCAACAGATGTACTTAAACCCTCTCTAAAAGAGAGTGTTCTTAATCTGTAATTTTCCTCTGCTAAGGCCAATGTTGAATCAAGAAGCATATACTCATCTTTAGCTGCAAGCATCTCTTTGTATGTTTTTTCAACTAAAAGAGCCAGATTTTTTAAAGATTCTTCTCTTAGGTTTTGTATCTTTGTTTTTGTTAGTTTTGCAGCTTCTAACTCCTCGGAGCGATCATTTCTCGCTACAAGGTTGATCTTTACCATCACACCACCGAACCATTGTGGTAAAGATTCCATAAGTGCAGACTCATCTTTATAAAGGTTGTAGTTTCCAAAAGCCATCACTTCTGGTTTGTAAGATGCTTCTTTGATACTGATAAAAGCCTTACTCTGTTTCTCTTTTGCATCAAAAATTTTCAAGCCTGCATAATCATCTCGCGTTTTACTTTCATAATACTCTTGTTCTTTTTCAAAAGAGTTTATAAAAAGTTTTGATGAGGGTGTGATATTTTGCTCAACTAAAGAGTTCAGGGCTGAGTGAGCTAACTCTAACTTATGTTTTGCCTTAAGAAGGTCTACTTTGGCAGCATCAAGTTCTACCTTTGTATTTAAGAGTTCTATCTTTGCTATTTGTCCCTGCTCTTTGAGTTTCTTAGCATTTTCATAATGAAGCTGCAGTGCCTCTTTTGATTTGAGTCGCGTTTTATAAAGGAGCTCACTTACTACCACACCATAGTAGCACTTTACAAGTTTTAAAAACTCTTTATCTTTTTTCATCTCTTTAAGTGCTTTAGCCTCATCTGCTGCTGCCTTGTAGATATCTTGAGCTGCATCGATTTTACCACCCACATAAAGTGGCCATAAAAGTTGTAGATCTGCTAAAAACACATCTTGTTCTGAAAGGTCAATAGTGGAAGGGAAAGGGATACTCAAATGTGACATCACTGCAGATATATCAGAAGTATCCAAATTTACTTTTTCACTTAAGTGTGTATAACTTCCTGTAACACTTACAGAGGGTAGATACATCGATTTTGCTGCATTTTTTTTCATCTGGGCTATAGAAACATCATTTTTTGCAGCTTTAAGCCCACTGTTTTTTATCTCTATACTTTGCCAAGTATCTTCTATAGATGTAGATGCTTCTAAACTTAATACTAATACAAAAAGAAGTAAAGTTTTTCTCATTTGCTTCCCTTAGAAAATTTTATACGTTGTGAATGGGTGATTGCAACTGCCATTGCATCAGAGATATCAAGGGGTTTGATCTCTTTTTTTATACCAAGAAGACGCTTTACCATAAAGTTTACCTGCTCTTTAGAGGCCTTACCTTTTCCTGTAAGTGCTTTTTTTACCTGAAGTGCTGTGTATTCACTAAACTGCCCAAACTCCTGAAGAAGTTTAAGCATAATAGCTCCACGAAATTGTGCAAGTTTTATGGTTGTAGCAGGGTTATGAGCATAAAATATATCTTCCATAGCAACTTCATTAATCTCAAAATTACTAAAAAGTCTATCAAGCCCCTCTACCATTTGAGGAATTTGAAACTGTAAATCTTCCGCTTTCATCTTTATAAGACCAGCTTCAACAAGAGATATTTTCCCTTTTTCAAGTTTTATAAGAGCAAATCCCATATTTCTTGTGCCTGGATCTATCCCTAATATAATCATCTCTATCCTATGGTACAAATTATTTGTACCATTATATAGTTTATTTCTTAGAATTTAAACGCGACTGATACTCTTGAGGATGTTTACACACTGGACATACTTTGAGTGCTTTTTTTCCATAATGGATATGACCACACACTTCACAAATCCAAGCTTCCTCTTCATTATCACTTACAAACTCTGCATCTGCTTCAAGTCTTTCTAAAAGCATCTTATACATTTTTTCATGTTCTATCTCAACTTTACCTATCCCCTTAAAAAGAGTAGCTGCTTCTTTATACCCCTCATCTTTAGCTATTTGTGCAAAATCTGGATACATTGTTGTATTTTCATAATTTTCACCATCAATTGCAAGTTGAAGATTCTCTTTTGTATCTCCAAAATTATTTTCACTCCCACTTTTCATTCTATTATAAAGAGAGAGTTCAAGTTTTGCATGAGTTTTTTCATTATTTGCAGCTCTTTGAAAATGTTCTGCTATATCTCTATAACCCTCTTTTTGAGCTACTTTTGCAAAATACTCATACTTATTTCTTGCTTGAGACTCCCCTGCAAAAGCTTTCATAAGATTGACTAAGGTTAAATTGGGTGTTACCATCTCCATCGCTGTTCCACAACAATGTAGCTCACCACCACCAACACTTTGTACTTCAACTACATTACCACATTTATTACATCTATATGTTTCGTACTGTCTCATCTTACTCTCCTTCATTTATTATTTCACAGTCTACCCCTTTTAAACTTAAAGGATAAGTATTATCTTTTATAAAATATCTACATAATGTGAATAGTAAAGTTATTCACATCTCTTTTAACCCTATTTTATGGAAACAGAGGTTATTATTCACAATATATTTAAAAATTAGGGTTTTATGTGAATATCGGTCAAAAAGTTTTAGAAGCACTCAAAGAAGAGATAACGGAGCTCGAGTATAATCGCTATATTCAGCATCTTAATTATGATGTGAAAAAGTCTACTAGTGATTTAGCTATATTTTATGCACATAATGCAATTGTCATCAATTGGATTAAGAATAAATACTCCCATAAGATAGCCCATCTCTTTGAAGTACAAACAGGATCCAAGGTAAATGTACAAATCACTCTTAAAAATAGAGTAGATAAACGAAAAACAAAAAAAGTGGTGGAGCAAAAGGTAAGTAACTCCCTTTTAAACCCCTCACACTCTTTTGATAACTTTATGGTGGGTGGTTCAAACCAGTTTGCCTATGCTGCTGTTAAAAGTGTTAGTGAAAATGCAGGTAAAGTTTACAATCCTCTTTTTATCTATGGTGGTGTTGGACTTGGTAAAACACACCTTATGCAAGCCGCTGGTAATGTCTTTCAAAATGAGGGCAAAATAGTCATCTATACTACTGTTGAACAATTTCTAAATGATTTTATACGCCATGTTCGTAATAAAACAATGGAACGTTTTCAAGAGAAATACCGTAAATGTGATGTACTTCTTATAGATGATATTCAGTTTCTCTCCAATAAAGAGGGGATTCAAGAGGAGTTTTTCCATACCTTTGAAGCTCTTAAAGGTTCTGGAAAACAGATCATACTTACAGCTGATAAACACCCTAAAAAGATAGGTGGACTTGAAAAACGTCTTCAATCGCGTTTTGAATGGGGGCTAGTAGCTGACATTCAACCGCCAGAACTTGAGACAAAAATAGCCATTATTGAAAAAAAATGTGAGATAAATAAAGTAAAACTCTCTAAAGATATAGTCAACTACATTGCGACTGTTATAGATTCTAATGTACGTGAGATAGAGGGTATACTCTCTAAACTCCATGCTTACTCACAACTGATGCATGTCGATATAGACTTAGAATTTACAAAAAATGTTCTTAAAGATCAGATGAATGAAAATAGAGCCAATATCGATATGAATATGATTACACAAACTGTTGCTAAAGATCTCAACATCAAGCCAAGTGAGATAAAATCAAAAGGACGCAGTAAAAACATTGTTTATGCTCGTCGTATAAGTATCTATATCTGTCGTGAGCTTACACAAAATACAATGCCTCAACTTGCACAGTATTTTGGGATGAAAGATCACACAGCCATAAGTCATACTATTAAAAAGATTAACGATCTTATCAAAGAAGATGAAGATTTTAGAGTAAAAATTGAAGAACTTACCAACAAAATAACCTCTTCAAATTAATTCACTTCCAAAAGATGCTAAAAAAAAGATATAATTGTAAAAGTGAATAGACGTGAATGAACTCCTTAAGGTTCATCACGCATTTTAAAGTCTAGTCTTTAGGGGTATAAGTGACATTTTCACATATTCACCTCCCCCTACTACTAGTACTAAAAATTATATAAATAATAGGGAATTTACATATGATAATTACAATATCAAAATCAGTCATTGAAAATATCTTGATTCATGCAGGTCCATTTCTTGAAAAGAAAGATACTTCTCAGATTACATCTCATATCTACCTTAATGCTTCTAACTCTACTCTTACTGTTAAAGCTACAGATTATGAGATAGGATTTTTAGTAACTTCTTCAGAAGTAAATATCACTCAAGATGGAAGTATTACTGCTAATGGTAAGAAATTTTTAGATATTGTTAGAATACTTAAAGATGGAGATATTAACTTAGAAGTTAAAAATAACACTTTACATATCTCTCAAGCTCATTCAAACTTTAAACTTCCAACATTTTCCCATAATGAATTTCCAGAGTTTCCATCTTATGAGGGTAAGGCTAGAATCTCTATTGATTCTCATACTCTTATAGAATCATTAAAAAAGATAACACCTGCTATTGATACAAACAATCCAAAATTTGAACTTAACGGTGCTCTAATTGATATTAAAACAGATAGTATTAATTTTGCTTCAACAGATACTCGTCGTTTAGCTGTTGTAAATATTGCAAATAATTCTGAAAGTGAACTCTCAATTATCATCCCTAAAAAAGCAATTATAGAGATTCAAAAACTTTTCTTTGACAATATAGAACTTTATTATGATGAAACAAATCTTATTATCCATTCTGAACAATATACATTTTTTACTAAACTTATTAATGGTAAGTTTCCAGAATACTCACGTATTATTCCTAAAGAGGTAGCACACTCTCTTTTACTTCCAAAAGCTGTAATGATTGATTCTATCAAACAGATCACTACCATCTCAACAGATGTAAAGATCACTTTTTTAAATGAACTTATCACTTTTGAAAGTTTAAGTGATGATAATATTGAAGCAAAAACAGAGATAGGTTTTTCTACAGGTTTTAGTGAACCTTTCTCTCTAGCTATCAATTCACGTTATTTATTAGATTTTTTAAACTCTATCAATAATTCAGAGTTTACAATAGGACTTAATGAAGGAAATCTCCCTTTTATCCTTAGTGATGACAACTTTAAAACTGTAGTTATGCCTATAGTTATCTAAGAGCTTTTTAAGCTCTTAACCCTCTCAAATAAACTTTATACTCCCTTTAAATATTATTTTTAGATAAATTTAGATAGAATAACTTCAATTATGCCAAAATGGCAATGGAGTATTTAATGGAACAAAATTACGGTGCTAGTAATATTAAGGTCCTCAAAGGACTAGAAGCTGTTAGAAAACGTCCTGGTATGTACATTGGTGATACAGGTCATCGTGGATTACACCACTTAGTTTATGAAGTTATTGACAACTCTATAGATGAGGCAATGGCGGGTCATTGTGATACTATCACTGTAACTTTAACAAAAAATGGAACTTGTAAAGTTAGTGATAATGGTCGTGGTATCCCTACTGGTATGCATCCAACAGAGGGAATGAGTGCTGCTACAGTAGTTTTAACAGTACTTCATGCCGGTGGTAAGTTCGATAAAGACACTTACAAAGTATCTGGTGGTCTTCATGGTGTTGGTGTTTCTGTTGTAAATGCACTTTCATCAGATCTTCATATGACAATCTATCGTGATGGTCAGATACATGAACAAGACTTTAAAATGGGTATTCCACAAGAACCATTAAAAGTTACAGGTACCACTCGTAAAACTGGAACAACAATTGAGTTTGCAGCAGATCCTTCAATTTTTACAGACACAATTACTTTTGAGTATGAGTATTTAGCAAAACGTTTTAAAGAACTTGCATATCTTAACCCTTTTATTACTATTAAATTTAATGATGAAAGAAGTGGAACAAAAGAGGTATATCACTTTGAAGGTGGTATAGCACAGTATGTTTCAGATATGAACAAAAAACAAGTAGTTGCTGATGTTTATAGTTTTAGTGGAAAAGTGGAAGATATCGAGTTTGATGTAGCATTGATGTATAACGATGCTTATGATGAAAAACTTGCTTCTTTTGTCAATAACATTAGAACTCCAAATGGTGGAACACATGAGGCTGGATTTCGTGCAGGTCTTACACGTGTTATCTCTAATTACAACTCTAAAAATGGTGCAGCCAAAGAGAAAGATGTAAAAATCTCTGGAGATGATGTTAAAGAGGGTTTAATAGCTATCGTTTCTGCTCGTGTACCTGAACCTCAGTTTGAGGGTCAAACAAAAGGGAAACTTGGAAATACTTATGTACGTCCATTGATTCAAAAAGCAACAGGTGAAGCTTTAAATAAATACTTTGAAGAGAATCCTATACAAGCAAAAGCTATTGTTTCTAAAGCTCTTATGGCAGCTCGTGGTCGTGAAGCTGCAAAAAAAGCACGTGAGCTTACTCGTCGTAAAGACAATATGTCAGTGGGAACACTTCCTGGAAAATTAGCAGATTGCCAATCTAAAGATGCAAGTATCTGTGAACTTTACCTGGTGGAAGGGGATTCTGCGGGTGGTTCAGCTAAAATGGGACGTGATCGCGTTTTTCAAGCAATCTTACCACTTAAAGGTAAGATTTTAAATGTTGAAAAAGCACGTTTAGAGAAGATTTTAAAATCTGATGAAATTACCAATATGATTACAGCAATGGGTTGTGGAATTGGTGAAGAGTATAAAGAGGAAAAGCTTCGTTATCATAAAATCATTATCATGACCGATGCAGATGTTGATGGTAGCCACATTCAAACTTTACTCTTAACATTCTTCTTTAGACATTTCCGTGATGTAGTGGAAAAAGGGTATCTTTACCTTGCTCAACCACCACTTTATCGTTATAAAAAAGGTAAAAAAGAGATCTACTTTAAAGATGACCGTGAGATGAACGACTTTTTAATTGATAACGGTATAGAATCTTTAGAAAACCAAACACTTGGACATAATGACCTTGTTTCATATTTTAAAATGGTTGACCATTATGCTGGAAGTTTAGTTGCATTAGAGCGTCGTTATGCACTTGTAAACTTGATTCGTCACTTTATTGAAAATCCTGATTTGATCTCTCTTGGGGCAAAAGATTTATATGTAAAAGTGGAAGAATTTTTATCGAGTATAGACAACAATATTTTAACAAAAACAATCAATGAAGAGACAAATGAGATCCATCTTTTTGTACAAACACAAGGTGGTATGGAAGAGTTACTTATCAATGATGATCTCTTTAGTGCACCACACTTTACAGAAGCTAATTTTGTATATAAAAAGATTCAAGAGTGGGATATATCTTTTGAAGATGATATATTAGTCGTTTTAGAAAATATTAAAGATTATGCACGTAAGGGTTCTTATATCCAACGTTATAAAGGTCTTGGTGAGATGAATCCTGATCAACTTTGGGAAACAACAATGACACCTGAAAATCGTGTACTTCTTCAAGTAACTATAGAAGATGCAGAGGTAGCTAGTGATGCATTTACACTCTTTATGGGTGATGAAGTTGAACCACGTCGTAACTACATCGAAACACATGCTAAAGATGTAAAACACTTAGACGTTTAGGTTTATATGTTACTTCCAGAGCAAAAAGAGAGAGAGTACCGTTTTAAGCTAGCACTTAGAATAGGTCTTCCTATCTTTGCTCTTGTTCTCCTTTTAGTCTCCTCTACACTTATAACAAACTATGAATCACTCCATACTTCATTTTTCTTTGAAGCTATTCTTCTTTTAGCATTTAGTATCTATTTTATTTTTTATATCATCTACAATGGTTTTAATGAAAAAATTACAGATGATGTAAGTAAAACTTTTACACGTGAATATCTTTTAAAATATTTAGAAAAAGAGATTCAAAAAAATGATGAATACACACTTATACTTGTAAGTATTGAAAACTTACATGATATTAATAAGCTTTATGGACTTAAAAATGGTGATAAAACACTTTATGAAGTAGCAAATTGGGTAGGGAATTATCTTTTTAAAGAGGGGATAACTAAAGCCCCTATAGGGCATCTTAAAGGTGGAGATTTTATTATTGGGATGCAAGGCAATAAAGAAAAATATGCCACATTGATGGAGATGATGTGTATTAAAGCAAGTGAATTTCATATAGACAATATAGAGATAACTATCTCTGGTGCTATCACCGATACAAACTACTCTAAAGATCTTCATTATCTTATAGAAAATCTTTTTGAACTACAAGAGATACGAAAAAAAGAAAAATCTCTCCATCATGATGAAAAAATTGATCCAAATGAGCTTGAAGCCTTAGTGATTAGAGCAATCAAAAATAGAAATATTATTATTACATCACAAAATGTATATGAAAATAAAAAGATAGCTTTTTGTGAGTGTTTTGTAAAATTAAAACTCAACAATGGCAAATTTGTTTATCCAAAACGTTATAAAAAAATTATGAATAAACTGGGACTAACATTAGAGTTTGAAAAGATGTTAGTGGAGGAGATCATCCTTCATCACTCAAAATTTCATATTAAAAAATTTGCTATCAATATATCTACTAGTAGCTTGAGAAATGAATCTTTTTTATCTTTTATCAAACAGTTTTTAGATGAAAATAAAGAACATTACGAGCAAATTATATTTATTATGAGTGAGCAAGAGTACTACTCCTATACAGGAAGGTTCAATAGTATTATTAACTCTTTGAAATCTTTCAATGTTTTTATAACAATCGATAGAATAGGTTCATACCATACAAGCTTTTTGTATTTAAGAGAATTAGATGTTGCTATGGTTAGGTTTGATTCTTATTATTCATCTCAAGAGAAGATGTTAGAACAAAAAAGTGTTATAGAGGGTTTTAATCTTATAGCACAGAAAAAAGGGATTAAAACCTGGATAAAAAATATAGAAACTCAAAAAACACTTGAGATAGCTGATGCATTAGAGATAGATTATGTCCAAGGGAAATACCTTTCGGATTTAGAAAAAAAATATGAAAATTAAAATGGAGATTAGTAAATGAAATATGGTGAAAAAGAGATAAGAGAGTTTGATGTAGAGAAAGATTTGGAGATTTGGCCAAATGAGCATAAAAAAGAGTATATGATAAAAGTTACTCTTCCAGAGTTTATGGCGTTATGCCCAAGAAGTGGATACCCTGATTTTGCAGAGATCTATATAGAATACACTCCAGATGGATATGTAGTGGAGTTAAAAGCATTAAAACTCTACATAAACTCTTTTATGTATAGACATATTAGTCATGAAAATTCAGCAAATGAGATATTTGACACTATTTATGATAAAATAAAACCAAAATATTTAAAACTTGTCGCAGATTTTAAGCCACGTGGTAATGTTCACACGGTTATAGAGATAGACAGTACAAAGATAACTAAGGAAAGTTAAATGTTCTCAAAGATATTAGGTAAAAAAAAGAATGTAACAGCTGAAGAAAATAATCACAATACAGAATTAATTACCAAAATATCTAAGATGAATCTTATAGAGATGCGTTCTTATGTGAATAACAAGATAGCTGACTTACCCTTGTGTGAAGATGGTTTGAGCGCAATAATTTCTAAGTTGATAGAGCCTAATGAACAAACAAAAAAATTCTACCTTCAAAAAGATGATATGGATTCAAAAAAAAGAAAAGCATTTGAGCTTATTCTTTTAATGGCTAAAAGTCAGAAAATCACTTTTAAAACAGTTGAGGGGATGCAAAAGTTTTTAGAAGTGTATGATGAACTTATAAAACAATACGATAAAGAGCATAAAGATATCTATATAGATAAACTCTCATCAGCTATAAAACTTGCTCTAAATAACATAGAAGAGATAGCAGCACTCAAGTCAAAAATGGAAATACTAGGAGAGAACTAGTCTAGAAATTTTTTTTCTCTTAAGTGGTGTAAAACTTCTTGTTTTGTTAAAAACTTATGTTGTAGTTGTGCTTTATATGCCTCATCTAAAAGTGTTTTAAACTTTTTTGATGGTTTAAGTCCCTTGTTTATCAAATCTTTACCCTCTAAAAGGGGTGGAAGTTTAGATTCAAACACTTGAAGCTCTTTAGCTCTTTTTTCCAGCTTTTCTACTAATACTATCTCATTCTCATGAAGGAAAGATTTTAAAAATGGTACAAAATCTTTTATTTTAATTTGAGTTGCTAATTTATACACCCTATAATCATCTACTTTTTTAAGCTCTAGAGTATGAGCAAGCTTTACAAAGAGATCTATATCTTTAAGAAGAGAGTTTTGTCGTGTAAGGTGCTTTAAAAAGCTTTCTCTCATGCATTGTGACAAGGGGTAAGTTAAAAGAGCCAAGAAAGATGTTAATCTACTATATTCATCTAAATGGGTTGATAAAGTAGCATACCTATCCAGAGAAAGTAAAATTTTATGATACTCTTGATCACTTATAGATTTAAACTCACTAAAATAGAAAAAACCATCGATCTCTTTTAAAAGGGAGAGTCCATAGGAGGGTTTTTTAGACTTAAATAAAAGTTTTTTAATCTCATTAAATATACGCTCTTGTGGCAACTCCTCTAAAAGTCTACGATGGATCATATCTCTACACAAAGAAAAAAGTTGCTTCTCTAGAGTAAAATGGAATCTTGAAGCAAAGACTAGGGCACGTAAAACTCTAAGAGGATCTTCATCAAATTTTTTTAGATCTACAGCTCTTAGTATTTTTTGTTTTAAATCTTCTTGACCATGAAAAGGGTCTAATATTTTTTTCTCTTTGACATCATAGCCTATAGCATTGATGGTAAAATCTCTACGCTTACTTGCAGCTGTAAAACTAAGGTTTTTATCGGTATCTACTTTTATACCTTTGTGCCCTGCGGAGATTTTAGAGTCTTTACGAGGGAGAGAAAAGTCGAGTTCAAGCTCTTGAAAAAAGAGTTTACACACTCCAAAACTTTTACCGACACTAGTAACTTTGCCAAATTCTTCTAAAATTCTCTCCACTTCAAAAAGTGAATCTACTCCATAAAGTTCAATATCTATGTCAGAAGATGTGATTTTTAGTAATTTGTCTCGAATATATCCACCTATAATAATAGGTTTAATACGAAATTTATCTAGTTTTTCAAATATAATATCTAATTTATTTGGATAATCAATCATTTTTTACTTTTTCATCATAAATATATAAGAGTATGAGAATTATTATTTTCTTCAATCTCTTTGAGTTCTATAATACCTTTAGAGAAATAATGAGCATATAGTGAGCATGTTAAATTATAACCATATAAGTATATCATTTAATTTACTAGTTTCTTATATTTATTTGGGTATAATCGCGAAAAATTTTCCCACTTTAAGGAAACCCTAATGCAAAAAATTAGAAACATTGCCGTTATCGCTCACGTTGACCACGGTAAAACTACATTGGTTGATGGATTACTAGAGCAATCTGGTACTTTTGGTTCTCACGAACAACACGATGAACGTGCTATGGATAGCAACGATATCGAAAAAGAGCGTGGTATTACGATTCTTTCAAAAAATACAGCTATTAGATATGGTGATCACAAGATTAACATTATTGATACTCCGGGACATGCTGACTTCGGTGGAGAAGTTGAACGTGTTCTTAAAATGGTCGATGGCGTTTTAGTACTTGTTGATGCTTATGAAGGTGTTATGCCTCAAACTAAGTTTGTTGTTAAAAAGATGCTTGCTCTTGGTAAAAAACCAATTGTTGTAATCAATAAAATTGACAAACCTTCTGCTGAGCCAGATCGTGTTGTTGATGAGATGTTTGACCTATTTGCAGATATGGGTGCAACTGATGAGCAACAAGATTTCCCAATCATCTATGCAGCAGCACGTGATGGTATGGCAAAACTTGATATGGCAGATCCTGATGGTGATTTCAAATGTATCTTCGATACTATTTTAGAATCTATTCCTGAACCAGAAGGTGATGCAGGTAACCCACTTCAAGCACAAGTTTTCACACTTGATTATGATAACTATGTTGGTAAAATCGGTATTAGCCGTATCTTTAATGGTACTGTAAATAAGGGTGACAATATTATGCTTGCAAAAGCTGATGGTGAAATGGTAAAAGGTAAGATATCTAAACTTATCGGTTTCCATGGTCTTAACAGAATGGAGATTGATCAAGCAGAAGCTGGTGATATCGTAGCATTTGCTGGTATGGAAACTGTTGATGTTGGTGATACTGTTGCTGATCCTGTTAATCCTGTAGCACTTGACCCTATGCATGTTGAAGAGCCTACTCTTACAGTTGTATTTGCTGTAAATGATTCTCCTTTAGCTGGTAAAGAGGGAAAACACGTAACATCTAACAAACTTCGTGAACGTCTTGAATTTGAGATGAATACAAATGTTGCAATGAAACTTGAAGTAGTTGGTGAGGGTAAATTTAAAGTATCAGGACGTGGTGAGCTTCAAATTACTGTTCTTGCTGAAAATATGCGTCGTGAAGATTTTGAGTTTAGTATCTCTAGACCAGAAGTTATTGTTAAAGAGATTGAGGGTGTTAAGTGTGAACCATTTGAGCATTTAGTTATTGATGTTCCTGAAGATCTTTCTGGTTCTGTTATTGAGCGTCTTGGTAAACGTAAGGCTGAGATGAAATCTATGCTTCCTATGGGTCAAGGTTTCCAACGTATTGAGTTTGAGATTCCTGCTCGTGCACTTATTGGTTTTAGAGGTCAGTTCTTAACAGACACAAAAGGTGAGGGTGTAATGAATCACTCTTTCTTAGAGTTCCGTCCATTTAGCGGTTCTGTTGAGTCACGTTCATATGGTGCTCTTATCTCTATGACTGCTGGTTCAACTTTAGCATTTTCTCTCTTTGGTATCCAAGACCGTGGTGTTCTTTTTGTTGGTGTTCAAACTGAAGTATACGAAGGTATGATTATTGGTGAACATTCACGTACAAATGACCTTGTGGTAAATCCTATTAAAGGAAAAGCACAATCAAATGTACGTTCAAGTGGAGCTGATGAAGCGATTAAACTTGTACCATTTAGAAATATGTCTTTAGAGCGTGCACTAGAATGGATCGAAGATGATGAATTACTTGAGGTAACTCCTAAATCTATCCGTATTCGTAAAAAATTCTTAACAGAAAATGAGCGTAAACGTTACTCTCGTAAACAACCTAAATAGGTTGTTTACTCCCCTCTAAACCCCCTTCTTTCACTTCTTTATCACTTCTTTATAATATAATTCTCTTCAATCTTTATAGTAGGAGTATTTATTGGAAAAATTTAGTAGTAAACAATTACAATCAGAATTTATTGCTATCTCAAAGAAAATAGATGCAACTTCAAATAATAGAGAACTCAATACTATCTTACAAAACCTTGTTATCTCCTCTTTAGATGCCGAATTCTCCTCAATATGGTTCTATGATGAAAATCAATTTATACTTAAAAGAGAAAGAGAAGAGGGTGATGTAAGAGAGATTGATCTATCCCAAAAAAAAGGGATTATCTATAAATGTTTTATGACTCAAAAAAGCTCTGTATATAATTATTTAGCAAGTGATAAAGAGTATGTAGCCTCTATTGACAACCCAGATACTATAAAAATAAAATCAAAAATAATGCTTCCCTTAATAGACAATGGTACTTTTGTAGGGATAGTAACCGCATATAACTCTATCAATAAAAATAAAAAATTTCATAAAGAAGATATAAAAATTTTAGAGGCACTCTCCCCTTATCTTATAGAAGCACTTTATAAGATGCATATTCCTCAAAAAACAAACAAACAAACAAAACAGATAGAATCACAAGCGGTAGATAATATACAAAAGATAGAAGAGTTAGCTGAGAAAAAAGATAATGCTGATGATATTTTAACTTTTGTATCAAGTTTTGTGCATGATATACGCACACCGGCAAATACCCTATATGGCTTTTTAGATCTTTTAGAGGATCAAATTGAAGATAAAAGACTTAAAAGCTACCTAAGTAATGCCAAAGAGAGTGCTTCTTTTATAAATGAGATGACAACATCAGTACTAGACCTTGTTTCAAATCATAAAGAGAGTGCACAGTCTCTCTTAGAAGAGGTAGATACTATCAAATTCTTCTCATCAATAGGAAAATCTTTTTCTTCAAATATGTATGCAAAACATATAAGCTTTAATATCTATATAGATCCATTACTGCCTAAAATAATAGAGATAGATACACTGAAGATGAAAAGGGTTGTTTTAAATCTTTTAGGTAATGCTTATAAATTTACACCAAATAATAAAACCATAGAGTTTGTTGTTCGTTATATACCATCTTCAAATAAGATAGCTATAAGTGTAGAAGACACAGGTATAGGTATAGCAAAAGAAAAACAAAAAGATATATTTGAGGCCTTTAAGCAAGCAAGTGATACTACGGCACTTCATTATGGTGGAACAGGTTTAGGACTTTTTATATCTGCTCAGTATGTAGAGAAGATGGGTGGTAAACTTCATCTTAGTAGTACAGTGGATGAGGGAAGTAAGTTTAGTTTTGAGCTTCCTATAAAGATAATTAACTCAGAGAGTAGCTTTAGTATTATACAAAACGAAACAACACAAGTAGCAATTGTAATGGCTAAAGAGAATAGTTTTTCAGCAAATAACATAGCAAGATATATGGCACGTATGGGAATCAATAAGGAATCAATCAAGCCTTATAAAGATGTTACAAGTGTTGATAGTTTCATAGAGCATATCATCGTTTTTCAAAATAAAATTGATTATGTAGAATTGCATAAAGCTGAAAAAAATCATAAAAAAATACTTATTGTTGAAGAGGAGATGTTCTCTGTAGATCAAGATGCCTTATGTGAAACATGCGATGTCATCTCAAAGTATGAATATATAGCAGATGAACTCTATGAGTTTATCAACACTCAAAAAAAGCCAAAGGTTTTAGTGGCAGATGATGATGAGATTAGTGTATTGCTTATAGAAAATATATTGGAAGATGAATTTTGTGAAGTTGTTGTTGCAAGAAATGGAAAAGAGGCACTTGATTTGATTGTTGAATCACATAAAAATAACAGTCCATTTTCTCTCGTTTATATAGACAATGAGATGCCTATGATGAATGGTATTGAGGTGATTAGAAAAGTAAGAGAGTATGAAGAAGATAATAATCTAATAGGAATTTATGCAGTATCAACATCTGGTAATGCCATACATAATGAGCAAGATAGAGATCTCTTTAATCTTGTTGTAGGTAAGCCATTTAAAAAAGATGATATCAAGAAAGTTTTATACCATTAAATAAAGGAGTTATAGATGACACAACCAGAGGCAAATAATACAGAACATATAGTAAAAAATGTAGATTTAATTGTATCTAAATCAGATGAAGCGGGAAATATTACTTATGTAAATCCAATATTTATGAAAATATCTGGATACTCTCAAGCTAACCTACTAGAGCAACCTCATGCTATTTTACGCCATCCCGATATGCCAAAGGTGATCTTTAAATATCTTTGGAAAAATATCAAAGAGGGTAAAGATGTAATAGCTTATGTAAAAAATCTTTGTGCAGATGGGGGTTACTATTGGGTACTTGCCACTGTAAAGATGGCTAAAAATCCTGATGGCTCTTTTAGAAATTATATGTCAACACGTAAGTGTATTACAGAAAATGCCAAGGGAACAATAAGTGAACTGTATAAAACTCTCTTAGAGCTTGAAAAAACTGAGGGTGAAGAAGCCTCTGAAAAAGCATTTTACACATTTTTAGACGATAACAATATAAATAATGCAGATTCATTTAATGCATATATGAAAAATTTAAACAAATAAGGAAAAATAGTATGATAAATTTTGATGAAAGAATGAAAAAACTCTCAAGTGTAAACGGTTACCTAGGTTCAGCAGTATTGAACTATTCAGGGGAAACTCTTTATATAGATGAGGAAAATACAGGAACAGATATAGGGTATGCTTCGGCAATTTTCAATGATTCATTTCGCTCAATCAATGAAGCTTCTTTAGATATCGGTTTTAGTGATGTTGCATCATTTGAGACAAAAACAAAAGATGGACATGTGTTTTTAATGAGAAGTGCTAGTGCTAATGTTGATGATAATCTCTCAAAAATAGATATCTTTTGTATCTTTAGAGATGATGGTAATATCGCATTAGCGAAGATGATTATTGAAAAATCTTCTAAAGTGATCTCTGAAGAGTTAGCAAAAATCTAAATGAAAACTATCTATTTTATCCGTCATGCAAAATCAAAGTATTTCTCCTATGGAGAGAGTGATTATGAGCGTCCTTTAAAAAAGAAAGGATATAAAGATATTCAGATGATAGGCTCTTATTTAAAACTAAGAGGTATCTCCCCTGATATATTTTTATCTTCTTGTGCACTTAGAGCTCAGGAGAGTGCTTTAGCATTGGCAAAGCATATTGAGTATGATGGAAAGATAGAATATTTTCAAGAGCTTTATATCTCTTCAAATGAAGAGGTAATAGAGATACTCAAAGCACAAGATGATGAAGCTAATACACTTTTTATTATGGGGCACAATCCATTTTTAAGTGAACTGGTTAATATGCTCTCTAAGGAGTATATCTCTAAAATTCCTACAATGGGTATTGTGGCTGTGAATTTTGAAGAGGATAGTTGGTCTGATATTGTTGAGAAGAAAGGTGATATAGACTTTTTTATCTTTCCAAAGCAGTTTAAGTACTATGTACCTAATCAAATCCGGGCTATTTTACCCCGCTAACTTTTTATCAATCTTTCTTTTTTTCATCTTATTTTGTAAATATTCTAGAAAAACTTTTGGATTTTTGTGCTCAGGAGCATAAGGCTCAAAACAGAGAGTACAAGTAAAAGAGATGATATCTTCTTGTGTATAACGAAGAGGACTACATTCTATCTCTTTTTCTAATGTATGAAGATCTAGCTTCTGTTGAGAGTTTAAGAGGATAGCAAAAGAGTCTCCAAACACTCTTGATACAAAAATATCTTCTTTAAAAAATTTTTGTAAAAGAGCACTAAGGTGTTTTAAAAGCATATCACAGGCATGGGCTCCATACTCATCATTGAGTAGATGAAAATTGTCTATATCTAACAAACACAGAGAGAAATCTGTTTGTTTGTTTGCATAGTTACTCATCTCTTTAAGAAGGGAGCTTTTGTTTGGTAAGTCTGTGAGTGTATCGTGCTGTACTGCATACTCGAGCTCTTTTTTAGCCTTGTGAATCTCTTGAATAAGTGTTTTTTTATTGATCTCTTTGAGAGCATTTGTATATTTGTTAATCTGGTTAGAGTGTTGTTGCATACTTATCATATATGCTTGTGGTGTTTCATAAAAAAGTTCAATCTCAATATCGTAGTATAAGCCATCACGAAGCAGCATAGGGATCTCTATGGACTCACCTTTTTGAAGAGACAAAATACCCTCCTCCATCCCAACAATCTCATAAAAATATTCTCGTATATCTGTATTTGTCTCTAGGGATGGGTAGTTTGTTTGTTTGATTATAAATGATTTATCAAATATGATGTAGGGGGAGGTGTTTGACATTTAGCTAAGTGACTCTGTAATGGTTTTGTTGAGTTGTAAAAAGAGTGATTCTACTTGTGTTCCCTCTTTAGCAGATGTTTTTTCTATGGCAACAATATTTTTAGAGAGTTCAAAAAGCTCTTTAACCTGCTCCTCATTAAAATTATGGGGACAATCACTTTTATTTAGTGCTATACATACAGGTGCATCTTGGATCACTTCATTGCATAGAGCAAGATGGTTTTGTAACTCTTGTATGGTTGTTTCTCTTAGAAGATCTGCAACAAGTATAAACCCTTTTGCCCCAAGAAGATACTGTTTAAAGATAGGTTTGTACTCTGTATGCCCCTCGATATCCCAGATCATTATGGTGGCATTTTGAAGTGTTTTTTTAGAGATACTTACACCTATGGTACTTAGATAATCTTCACTAAATGAGTTTTCAACAAAACGGCGTATAAGACTAGTCTTACCAACACCAAAGTTTCCAACAAGAACAATTTTATAGCTTATCATGAGTGCTTCTTTTTCTCAAGTGAGATGTGAATACAGCGTGATTGATCAGGGTTATTTTGATCTGTACCTGGGAAAAATGAATCTAAGATCTCACTTTTTATCTCATTTTTGATTTGTCCCTTTTCTTGTAAAAAGTTTTCTATATTTTTAAGTCTTATTTCTGCAAGCTGTTTATTCTTTTCTTTGGAACCAATTTTATCGGAATAAGCTTTTAAAACTAGGGTGAAGGAGCTATCACTACTCTTGAGTGTACTTATAAGATCGATAAGTTTTGCTTGAGATTCAAGATCAAGTTTACTAGAGTTGCGCATAAAATAGATAAGAATATCTATTTTAGGAGGTAAAATCTGAATCTCCTCTTTGAGCTGCTTGATACCTTTAATCTTTTTCAATCCTTCAAGAATATTTTTCTTTATCTCTTGACTTGGAACACTCCCTTTTATAAGGAGTGTAGTAAAATCAAAAGTATAGTAAAGTCTAATGTGTTTATTAACTTCAAGGCCTGCAAGATAATAGGCTATTTGTGCATTTATTTGCATAGGGTCACTGAGTGTTGGAACGACAGTTATCTCATTTTTTATAGACTCTAAACCTTCGATATCTTGTAAGGTTTTTTCTGTAAGGTTTTTATAGTACTCATAAGGTAGATTTCCAGAAAGTGTTAGCTCTTTATCTTCAACTTTTGCATCTATCTTGTAGAGTACCAGCTGTGGTGTGTGTGCAAGCTTATTGTTTACTTCATCTTGGAGTTGTGTATCAAGGTAGTTTGTGTACAAGCTGTAAAGAAACCACACTATGAGTAAGATAGGTAAGAGAATCAGTAAAGGATGTATCTTTTTCTTCTCCTCTTGGAATTGAGTTTCTTCTAAGAGCAGGGTTTGTAAAAGCTTTTTAATCTCATCAAGTGGAATATTTTGTATATCTCCATCAAAGGCTTGAATAGCATCACCATAACGGCTAACAAGTGTTGCAAAAACTTCGTTAATGGTCTCATAGGTTTTTGCATAAGCAGCCCCCTCAACAATAACAGCAAGATAACTACTTCCACTAGCTTCTATAATGATCTTGTTTCCGCCATACTCTATCTCACCAAGCTCTTGGTAGTTGCCATCGTTAGCTATCCAGTCATTCACAAAACTACGAATAGCAGTCATCATAGAAGCAAGCATATCGGGTTCATTAAGACCATGGGAACTTTTTTCTACCTTTGCGAGGAGGATTCCACTCTCTTTATGGATAAGGAGCACACTTTGAATCTGTGCAGAACTATTTTCTTGAAGAAGAAGTTCTGTTTCACTTACACCTTTCATTTTTGCTTTTATCTTACGCTTAATAGCTTTTGTGGAGAGACCATTTTGAATTTGGGTATTGATTTTTTGAAGCATCTCCTCAAGGCTTTTTGTAACGAACTTACTGATCATATTACCCATGACTGGATAGAGTGCATCGATAATATCATCTTTTTGAGATCGTATCTGTTCTTTAATAGCCACACCTATAAGTGGAGCTATTTGGGTGGCAAGTTTCTCTTGGGAGTTTTCAAAGTTTTTATCGATGAGCTTATTGACTATGGGCTCTAAGGCTTCCTCTAGTGCTTGGCTTTCATCGATACCTTTATTGTTTGTGGCCATTTAGCTTGTTATTTTTTTTCTTGTGCTAGTGCTAATTGTTGCTTGATCTGAGTCCCTTTCATGGACATAGCAGCTTCCATGAAAATTTCGGCTGCATCATCACGAGAAAGTTTTACACCGTTCATCTCAGCTATCTTTTCATTGAGGGTATGGATCATCTCATCTTTAAGTGTATCCATATCTGAACGTAGTGCTGCATGACCTTCGATTTGTTGTTTATGAAGTTGCTCACGTTTTGTATTGAGTTCCTCTTCCATGATGTCCATACTTCCTTGAAGGCGTTTCTCTTGTTTGAGTGCACTATCGCGTACATCAGCAAACTCATTTTGTTGCTGTGTGAGCATATTTTTCATTTTTCTTGAGAGTGCATCGAGTTCTGAATCGATACGAGTATTGAAATCATTTTGTGTTTGTTCAATTTTCTTTCTCATCTCATCGTGCATAGATTTTATAGAAGCATCAAGCTGTTCAAATCTCTCTTTAAGTTCACGTGATTGTGAACCAAAAAGTATCTCTCTTATTTGATCAACATTTCCAAGTTGTGAAATATCTTCGTTTGTTTTGTTCTCTTTTGACATAAAAATCTCCAGTATTACTACATAAGTAGTTAAAAAAATTCTTCTATTATATAGTAAAATAAATATACATTAGATATAATATTTTTTATTCATTCTATATGGGACATCAAGTGGGTAGTTTAGACACAAAAACAAAAGAATTATTTTTATCTATAGCACATCAGTGGAGACAGCCTCTCTCAGGAATTAATTCTATAGTTGGTGCTATGGACAACAGACTTTATGAGTTACAACTAGATGATGAGATATTGCATCAGCATCTCTTAGAGATAGAGAAGTTGACAAGATATATGTCTGATACCATTGAAGCTTTTAAGATAGACTATATTGAAGCTACAAAAGAGGAAGATTTGTTGTTGAGTGAGTTATTTACTCAAACACTTGAACTTGTAGCACAAAATTTTCAAGATAGTGCCATAGAGTTAGAGCTTAATCTAGATGTAAAAAGTCATTTCTCGGGTGATGCCAAACTTTTAAAACAGGTACTGCTTATCTTTTTAAATAATGCAAAAGATGCTTTGATAGAACGCAATGTATACAAACCAAAGCTTTTTATAAAAGTTTGTGAAGATACTAACTCTTTTTTTATTCATATTTGTGATAATGCCGGAGGTATTCCAAAAAGTATGAGAGACAAGATATTTGACAAAAACTTCACAACAAAGCATGACTCAGAGGGAACAGGTTTAGGTCTTTTTATGTGTAAAGAGCATATAGAAAATACTTTTAAGGGTTCACTCAATGTAAACAATAGAGCAGATGGTGTCTGCTTTGATATAATACTTCCAAAGGAATAGATAGATATGCAAACAACAAAACTAGAATACACTCTTTTGTATCTAGAAGATGAAGAGATAGTAAGAAAAAACTATGTGAATTATTTGAGTCGCTACTTTGAGACCATTTATGAGGCTTCAAGTGCTGAAGAGGCTTTAAAAATCTATAAAGAGCATAAGATTGATATTATGATTATAGATATTAATCTTCCTCAAAAAGATGGTATCACTTTCCTTAAAGAGATTCGGGAGCAAGATTATAATGTCAAAGCTATTATGCTTACAGCAAAATCAGATATAGAAACATTACTTGATGCTACAGAGTTAAAATTGACAAAATACCTAGTAAAACCTATCTCTAGAGATGAGTTAAAGTCAGCCTTAGATATAGCAGTTGAAGAGATTATAAACTACACTGTTCAAACAAATAAGATTGTTCGTGTTTCAGAAACTTGTTACTGGGACTGTGATAGAGAACAGCTTTATTATAACGACAAAGATGTAGATTTAACAAAAAAAGAGAGAGACCTTTTAAGCTATCTATTCTCAGATCCTCATAGAGTTTTTAGTAGTGAAGATATTATTTTTGAACTTTGGTACGATTATGACAACCAAAAGATATCTTCACTTAAAACCTTAGTGAAAACGCTACGAAGAAAGATCCCAGAGGGGATGATTAAGAATGTGTTTGGGATTGGCTATAAAGTAGAGATCTAAAATACTCCACCACACGTCTCTCAAGCCAGTAGTGTGGCTTGAGAAAACTTCCCTCCACAAAACCTACATGACCCCCATTTTTTTGTATATCGAGTGTGACATAGTCTGAGACCTCCTCTTGAGAAGGTATAACAGAGGGGGACATAAAAGGATCATCTTGGGCATGGATGATAAGAGTAGGTGTTTGTATCTTACTTAAAAATTGTCTTGAGCTACATTTTGTATAGTAATCCTGTGCTGATTTAAAACCATGTATCGGTGCAGTGTAAGCATCATCAAACTCCCAAAATGTTTTTATATCTTGTATCTGCTCGCGTTTGAGTCCTATGAGTGCTTCCATATCGTGTATATCGTATTTTGCATCAAGTGCTTTGTTGAGCTCTTTGACAAGTCTATACTGGTAGTATTTTGAGATCCCTTGATCTATCTCATTGGCACAGATATCTAGCTGCATTGGTGCTGAGATGGCGACTGCCCCATCTATAAGATTATTTTCTTGGAGTTCTCCTAAGAGTTTGAGTAGCATATTGGCACCCAAAGAGAAGCCCACACAAAAGATTTTAGAATACTCTGTTGTTTTATGAAGATGATTGAGAAACTCTTTAGCATCTCCACTCTCTCCACTATGATAAGAACGTGGTAGAAGATTGGCTTGTTCGGCACAGCCACGAAAATGCATAATGACAGTATCGAAGCCTGCTTCATTGAGTGCTCGAATATTGCCTCGTATATAAGGTGATTTATAGTTGCCAGCAAGTCCATGAAAAAGTACAACCAAAATGTTTTTTTTGTCTGTTTCTTTTGCTTTATGCCAGTAAACTTCCAAAAAATCTTTATCGCTGAGAGTAAAATGTTCAATCTCAAAATCAAGAGGAATTTCTTTTGAAAAAATTGTGGAGTAGATAGTTTGTAAATGTTTGTTTTTTAGACCAGAGGCAGGTTTAAAAGTAGAAATTATACATCCTTTTGAACTACAATATATAGAAATTAGTCTATCTAATATAAAATAAGATAATACTGAAAAATATTTAGAAGTTTTTGTTGCAATGAGATAATATTTTTTTAATGAGGAGATGGCTATAATCATACACTAAGTTATAAGCTGAGGGTGAAAGAATGAACAGAAAACAGATATATAATCCAGACTCAACAGAAAGTGTCAATGACAGAAAAATTTTTGGTGGCGATCCAACAGGGATTTTTGAACTCAACAATATTAAATACCAATGGGCATATAATCTTTGGGAGATGATGTTAAACAACACATGGTTCCCTAAAGAGGTAGATATGACTCGTGATGTGAATGATTATAAAAATCTCACAGAGGCAGAAAAAACAGCATACGATAAGGCTCTTTCACAGCTTATTTTTATGGATTCACTCCAAACAAATAACCTTATCGATAATGTAAATCCTTATGTGACATCTCCTGAGGTAAACCTGATTTTGGTACGTCAATCTTTTGAAGAGGCACTGCACTCTCAGTCTTATGCGGTTATGGTTGATTCTATCTCAACGAACTCTGCAGAGATCTATGACTTATGGCGTCGTGATATGATGCTTAAGGGAAAAAATGATGCAATCGCGAGAGTCTATCAAGAGCTTGCAAAAAATCCTACAGAGACAAACTTTGTGAAGGCTTGTTTTGCAAACCAGATTTTAGAGGGTATCTATTTTTACAGTGGTTTTACTTATATCTATACACTTGCACGTTCAGGCAAAATGTTAGGGAGTGCTCAGATGATCCGTTTTATTCAGCGTGATGAAGTAACACACCTTGTGCTTTTTCAAAATCTTATCAATACGCTTCGTAAAGAGAGAGCTGATCTTTTTACAGATGAGCTTAAAGCAGATGTTATAGAGATGTTTAAAGAGGCTGTAAAACTTGAAACAGACTGGGGTAAATACATTACTCAGGGGCAAATTCTTGGTTTAACAGATGATATTGTAGAACAATATATCCAGTACCTTGCAGATGATAGACTCACATCAGTTGGTTTTGAAAAACTTTACAATGTAACAAATCCAATTAAATGGGTAGATGATTTTGCTAAGTTTAATGATCAAAAAACAAACTTTTTTGAAGGTACTGTAACAAACTACTCAAAAGGTTCTTTATCTTTTGACGATGACTTCTAAAAAACACTACAAACTCGCTTCACTCCTTTTTGAAACAGGGAGTGATTATGAGCAAAACCTCCAAACACTACTAACACTTGTAAAACAAACAGCCCCTAACACACTTATTGTTGCTCCCGAGGTTTGTTTAACCTCTTATGATTACGATAACTTTGAGAGTATTATAGCATTTGCATCAAAAGCGATAGAGGAGATTAAAAAAGTCTCATATGAAAAAATCATAGTACTGACACTCATAGAAAAACGTGATGGGAAAGTTTTTAATTTTGCAAAAGTTTTTCATAATGGTGAGGTGGTGTATGAACGAGCTAAAGCAAGGCTTTTTCGTTTTGGTGATGAGCATAAGTACCTTGATGAAGGTAGTGATGAAGATTTTGAGATAGTGAGTGTTGATGGGATTAAACTTGCAGTTTTTATATGTTTTGAGTTGCGTTTTAAAGAGCTTTGGCATAAAAGTGAGGGTGCAGATGTGATTTGTGTAAGTGCTTGGTGGGGTGTAAGTCGTACAGAACATTTTCGTGCACTCACGCAATCCTTGGCTATCATCAATCAATGTTATGTTGTAGCAAGTGATGCTCAAAACAAAGAGTGCACAGCGATGAGTGGAGTGATTAGCCCTATGGGTGAAGAGCATAGAAATGGGAATAAGCCTTGCTTAGAGCAAGAGTATATAAGAAAAGATATCGATCTCATGAGACGATATATGGACGTAGGGATACAATAGTTTGGACAGAATAACAGCAACAAAAACGGCAAGAATGGCAGATGAGATTGAGAAAAATTTTCCACTCTCTTTGGAAGTAAAAGAGGCAATAGCTAAAACAAATAGAGAAGCTTTTGTACCAACAGGTTTTAGACACAATGCTTACAAGCTTGATGCTTTGCCAATAGGGGAAGCTCAGTATATAAGCTCCCCTTTAACAGTTGCAAAGATGACAGAGTATCTCTTCCCTCGTGGTGCAGACAGAGTTTTAGAAGTTGGCTGTGGTAGTGGTTACCAAGCAGCAGTACTCTCTCAACTCTTTCGTGGCGTTTTTACTATTGAGCGAATTGAACCTTTAATTCTTGAAGCAAAAAAACGTTTTCGCTCTCTCAATATCAACAATGTACACACAAGAACAGATGATGGACAAAATGGTTGGGTAGCCTATGCTCCTTACGATAGAATCCTTTTCTCTGCTACAGCTAAAGAGGTGCCTGCAAAACTATTTGAACAACTTAGTGAAGATGGAATTTTAGTGGCTCCTATAGAGAAAAATGGGAAGCAGGTGATTACACGCTTTATGAAACGTGACGGAGAGATAGAGGAAGAGGAGCTGGAAGATTGCGACTTTGTTCCCATACTTGATGGGGTTCAAAAAGCCTAATGAAGCTCTTTGAGTAGGTCACTTTTGTTTTTAAAGCCAAGCATCGTTTGTTTGGGCTTAAGTGTTTTATAGTCTAAGATATAAACAACTGGAACGATAGGCTTATAAAGCTCTTTGGGAAACTCTCTCTTTTCACGGTTAAGAAGTAAAGGCACATAGTTTTTATGGATAAAATCATTGACCTCTTTATCTTGTAGTGTTTGTTTTTCAAGTTTTCTACACCATGGACAGTAGTTTGTCACCATCACAAAGAGTATATCTTTTTTCTGTTTTTTTGCTTGTACTACAGCATCTCTAAAATCTGTTTGATATGCCATATCTACACTAAACTCTTTATGGGAGCGCACTTTGTTCTCTTCTTGGTATTGGCTTTCAAACATATCAAGAAGATACTCAACACTTTCAATGATGCTATCTTCAAAAAAATCCATATCTGGTTCATAGATATCGCCCACCTCATAAGTGATAGCAAAAACCTCCATACCATCACGGCGTTTTACCTGCTCACCCATAATAAGTGTTGTTTTTAAAACAAGCTTTTGGCTACTACCAACAGGAGCTCTGCTTATAAGTATGGCAAAGGCACGTGGGTCATACCCTTTTGTCTCTATGCCAAGTGAGGAGAGTCTATCGAGGAGTATCTTTTGTATCTGTTTTTTGAGTTTTTGATCCACATTGCCTGTTTTAATCTCCACTACAGGATAAACTTTTTTGATACCACTTAAGATAAAGGGGGTACCAATGCCAGCATAAAGTGCACTTGAGAGGAGAAGCAATATAAAGGTGTTAAAGAGTTGTTTCATAAGAGATCTTTTAGATAATTTTTTTGATTATAACAGTAACTAAGTTTATACAAGGTAAAATAAGAAACTTAAATTTAGGATAAAGCGAATGGAAGATATCTACGGCATTAAGTATACAAAACCTAAGGTTGTACTCCTACAAGATACAGGGATTGGGGTGGCTGAAACAGCAGCTCGTACATGCTATGATTCTTTTGAAAACAGCGAAAACAGTGTTGTCAAAGAGATAGAGCATCAGTTGCCAGATACAGAGATGGTTAATGCACTCAACTCTATAGAAGATTCAAAACTTTTAGATGATCTTGCATGGACCTATTTTCACCACTCTATCTTAGAGCATGCAAACCTTAGCTTTCTTATTAGAGGCACCTCTCGTGGCGTTTTACAAGAGCATGCACGTCATCGTATCCAAGCGATCTCTGTAAGAAGTACTCGCTACACTATGAGTGGAATTATCAATGCCTTTGTTGCTTCAAAGCATGGGGGAGATAAAGAGTTCTTTATCGATAAAGTGATGGCGTTTGATATGTTTGTTACTTGTGATGAGGCTTATAATCGCTTAGAGATAGGTGCTATGTATGATAAGTTGGATTTTCAATCTCAAGCTGTAGAGGATTTTCACTCCATATCTGTAGCAAAAAGTTCACTCCCTTTTATAGAACAGTATGAGGGGGATGCTGAAGCACTCTATGGCGCTTTACAAGCTGGAAAGAAAAAACGTAATGTTGGAGATGCTTTTAAGCATATCATCACCGATAATGTCAAAGTAGATATGGTTGTAACCTTTAATCTAAGAAGTTTAAAAAACTACTTTACATTGCGTGACAGTGGAGCGGCATTTTTTCAGATCCGTTGGCTTGCTCAAGAGATGATGCAAGTAACACCACAAAAATATCTCGATCTCATAATAAAGAAGAAATAATGATAAAACTAACAATACTAATGGCTCTTTTACTGAGCGGATGTGCTAATTTCAGCATTAATGGAACGATGTGTGACGAGATTGCACAAGATCCAAATGCAGTAGTACCAGAAGAGTGTAAGGTTTACAACGAAGCTAAAGCTAAAAAAGCTTTTGACAAAGTTGTCCAAGAGAAAAAAGTTTCAGATCAAGATATTGAGTTTCACCAAGAAGATTAATAGACTTCTTGGAGAGATGCGATATAATTGCAAAAACAAATAAAGGATAGATAAATGGCAAGAAGTGAAGTATGTGAACTATGTGGATCTAGCGAAGATGTAAGTGTTTTGGAGTTACCTATAAGTGATGGTAGTGAAGAGCAGAGCGTTTATGTTTGTGCTAATTGTAAAACTCAAATCGATGCAGGTGAACTTGATGAGACACACTTTAATTGTCTCAATGATGCTATGTGGAGTGAAGTTCCAGCTGTAAAAGTACTCTCATACATATTATGGAATAAACTTGGTCGTCAAGATATGATTGAGATGATGTACCTAGAAGAGGATGAGCTTAAACTTGCTGAACAAGCAGTCAATGCTGAAGCAAATAAAGTTGTTTTTCGTGATGCAAACGGTGTAGAACTACATGCAGGAGATAGCATCGTGATACTTAAAGATTTAGATGTTAAGGGTGCTGGTTTTACTGCTAAACGTGGTACAACGGTAACTCGTATAACTCTTCCTAACGATATGGATGATCATGTTGAAGGTCGTGTAAATGGTACGAAAATTTACCTCAAAACAGAGTTTATTAAAAAAGCCTAATGCAGCCACAAGAGAGATTTTATAAGATAGATAAGGATTTTCGTAACCCTTATGCACGTGATCGCGATAGAATCATACACTCTGGTTCTTTTAGAAAACTTGAGTATAAAACACAGGTTTTCTTAAACCATGAGGGTGATTTCTTTCGTACACGCCTGACCCACTCTATAGAGGTCTCACAGATTGCTCGCTCAATCACCTCTACACTTGGACTCAATGAATCTCTCGCAGAAGCGATTGCCCTTGCACATGATTTAGGGCATACCCCTTTTGGCCATGTGGGTGGTGATACTTTAGATGAGTGTTTAAAAGCAGATGGTTTTTCTAATGGTTTTGAGCATAATTTTCAAAGTTTTCGAGTGGTTTCTAAGCTTGAAAAACGCTATAAAAATTTTGATGGATTAAATCTTACTTTTGCTACACTAGAGGGGATTTTAAAACACTCTTACCCATACCATAAATCTTTTTTACCTGAGAGTATTCATCAGCAGTTTAATCTCGATAAACACCCATCTGTAGAAGCGATGATAGTAGATCGTGCTGATGAGATAGCTTATATGAGTCATGATATTGATGATGGTATCAACTCTGGTATTATTAGTTTTGAAGATCTTAAGACAAGTGAATTGGCAGTGGAGATTTTAGAAAAAGTAGCTGCAGAAGGTGTTGGTGAAGAGAACGATGAGATGTTTCGTTACCGTTTTAGTTCCCACCTTATCAATCATCTTGTTTACTCATTGCTTGAGTATTCACAAGAGAAGATAGAAGATAAAAGTATAGATATGCCTGTGGGTTTTGACAAGTCTTTAGAAACAAAGATTAAAAAACTTAAAAAACTGCTTTATCAAAAGATGTACCAACATAAAAATATTGTTCGCAAGATGTATGCTGGAACACAAGCAATTAAAGGGCTCTATAGTGGTCTGATGGAGGAGGAGAAGATGCTTCCTGCCTTTTACTACGAGCAACTCTCAAAACGAAATAAACATAGAGTGATTGCAGATTATATAGCAAGTATGAGTGACAGATATGCACTCAACTTTTACAATGAAATGTATGGAAAACTTTAAATGAGATACTTTATATTATTGTGTTTCTTGGTAAGTTTAGGTTTTGCACAAGATGAAAGTGCACCTACTGAACCTATGTTGTTGAAAGATACCTCTGGCTTGAGTGAAGAACAACTACGGGAAAAAGCAAAAAAATTTTCCCCATCTAAGCAACAAGAGTCTTGGGAAAAACTCTCCCCTACACCAAAAAAATATGACTGGATACAAACGAAATCTGGCGAATGGTTTAAGGGTGAGATTAAAGCTATGTACAATGATGAGCTTGAGTTTGATAGTGATGAGATAGGCTTATATACTTTTAAATTTAAAGATATCAAACAGATCAAAAGTTACCATATCGTTGATGTCAATATAGAAGGTGTTGCCAATATTCCAGGAATTATCCGCTATAAGGATGGGAAAATCCATATTGTTCAGGGTGACAATACCTACACTTTTGATAAAAATCAGATAGTCTCTTTGGCTTTATCTGGTGATAAAGAGAGACAGTATTGGTCAGGGAAAGTTACAGTCAACTTAGACCTAAGAGCTGGCAATAAAAAGCAGTTTGATTATAATGTAAAAGCAAATATCAACCGTAGAACAGCAACTACAAGATTGCGTCTGGATTATCTAGGAAGAATCTCTAGTAGTAATGGGGAAGAGACAGCCAATGATCATCGTATCAATGAAAAGTATGATGTTTATATAAGCCGTTATTTTTTCTGGACACCAGTGTTTAGTGAGTACTATCAAGATAAGTTTCAAAACATTAAAAACCAGTATACACTTGGAGCTGGTCTTGGGTATACCATTGTAGATACACCCGAGTTAGAGTGGGATGTTTCAGGTGGTCCAGCAGCTATACATACGCGATATATTACGGTAAATACAGGGGAGAATGATGCTCCAACCTCTTTTTCATTAGAATTAAGTACACGCTTAGAGTATGAACTTTCAGGGAAGACAGATATAAACTATCAGTACAAGATGACATTTACAGATAGAAAATCGGGACAATACAAACATCATATGGTGTTAGCACTTGAAAATGAACTTTTAGATTGGTTAGATTTTGATATTACAGGTATTTGGGATTATACACATTTACCACAGGTTGCTTCAGATGGTATTGAGCCATATAAAAATGATTATCAGTTACTGTTTGGTTTGGGGATAGAGTTTTAAGTTAGGAAGTTTGTTTGAGAAGATAAACGCAGCCCGAGGGCTAACGCTTACAGGCGTGATTCGTAACGTCTCATCATATAAAGACGTTTAAGCATTTTCTTACGAGATGCAATTTTGAATTTCTTACGTTTTTCAGTTTCCGTTTCATGGAAACGGCGAGCACGAGCTTCTGTAACGATTAAGTTACGGTCAGTCTGCTTTTTGAAACGACGATAAGATGCATCAAAATTGTCATCATGGCGTAGTACGATACCAGGCATATCACATCACCCACTTTCTTTTAAATTTGAAATGCAATTATACCTGAATCTTTTTTAATTAGCAATTTTTTATTTTTTACACCCTGTATCTAATTTGATAAGGGGATACAATGGACAAAAACCAAAAACTGCTGTTAGAAGTGGAACAGCACCCACTGCTGCAATAATATAATTTGGAGCAATGAGCCCATAGCCTATAAGAGCAATACCCGCGATTGCTCTTAATGTTCTGTCAAGTTTTCCTAAATTGAAACACATAATAAATCCTTTTTTGTTGTATTGGTATTGTATGAAAAAAGGGGAGTGTTTGTCTGTGACTAATGTTACATAAGGTATCGCATTGCTAGAGAATCTGTATACTACCCCGTGTTTGTGCAATTTTTCCTTGCTTCTCTAAATCTTTAAGAATTCGACTTATAACAACTCGACTGCTTCCAAGTTCATTGGCAATATTTTCATGTGTTGTTTCTATATGAGGGGAGTTTTTTGCAAGAAGCCATTCAAAAACTCTAGCATCAAGTTTTTTAAATTTAATATCATTCACAAGCTGGGCTAAAGTTCCCATCCGTAAGGTATAGATAGAAAATAAAAAGGATTGATAGGCACTGCTGGAGTGAGCAAGTTCTTTAACACTTTTTACATCAAGGAGGTATCCTTTGATGGGTGTAAGCGTAAGGGCGGAGCCTATTGCTTCTGTTTGGCTAATAGTAGATGCCGTATTGACAATACATTGTTCTCCTGGATGTAATTCATAAAGAGTGATTTCATCTGCATCTTCAGATTGAATGTAGAGCCGTACCTTTCCTTGGGTTAAAAACAGGATGTTATCGCAAATCTCTCCCTGAAAAAAGAGAACATTCCCCTGCGGAACCTCTATAGGTTTTAAGTGCTTTTGTAAAAATGTTAAGGAGTTCTCTTCTAGCTCTTTGTAAAATGGAAATTCGCTTAATTGCATTTTTTACCTTTTATTTCTGGAGAAACACTGTCTCGTTGGAGGAATCTTTTGCAGATCCTCTTGTATCTCTTGGAGAAGATATTCTAGCATACTATGATCAACTAAAGAGTAGATACTCCATTTTCCCTCTTTGTGAACATCTATGAGCTGTGCTTTTTTCATCTGTCCTAAATGTCTTGAGACTAAGGGCTGAGAAAGCTCAAGGGTGTCACATATTTCACAGACACATAAGTTTTTATCGCGTTTGAGAAGTGCTAAAATTTTTACTCTATTTATATCACTTAAAATTTTTGCTAAAACAACTAGTTTTTCCATCTAACCTCTTTTGAAGTGTTATTATATAACAATATCGTTATATGAAATTGTAGCATAAAAAAAGGGATCTAATAATGGAAATTTTTGTAATGTTTTTTGAGGCACTGTATGATTTAAGTAATGCCATGGCACCTTATATCTTATTTGGTCTTTTGTTTGCTGGGGTATTACACGAATTGGTTCCAGAGAGCCTTATTAAGAACCATTTAGGAAATAATTCTACTCTTGCTGTGATAAAAGCAACACTTTTTGGAATACCTTTACCTGTATGCTCGTGCGGTGTAATCCCTCTTGCTGCAGGGATGAAAAAAAGTGGGGCAAGCAATGGAGCCACTCTCTCTTTTCTTATATCTACACCCATAACAGGGGCAGATTCTATCTTAGCAACCTATGGTATGTTTGGTTGGGTTTTTACTCTTTATAGAGTTCTTACTTCTATGTTTATCTCTATTGTTGCAGGTATTTTAAGTAATATTTATTCAGAAAAAGAGGGAGAGGAAGTTGTCCAAGAATCTTCAAGTTGTTGCTCTGGAGATAGTTGCTGTAGTGCAACACAAAAGGAAAGTTTTTCTCTTAAAAAAGTTTTTATATATGCCTTTGAGACACTTTTAAAAGATATTGCTTCCCCTTTATTGTTTGGTTTGGTTTTGGGTGCATTGATTACTACACTTATTCCACAGAATTTAAGTGATATTCTTTTAGAATATTCTTGGCTCTCTTATATTATTGCCATCATTATAGCTGTACCAATGTATGTGTGTGCAACCGCTTCTTTACCTATTGCAGCAGGACTTATACTAGCAGGTGTCAGTCCCGGAGCCGCATTTGTGTTTTTAAGTGCAGGACCAGCTACAAATACTGTAACGATTGGTGTTGTTAAAAAAATGTTAGGAATAAGAACCTTATATATTTATCTTGGGAGTATTATACTTGGAAGTATTCTTTTTGGGCTTGGTTTAGATTATATTTTAGCAGATGTAAGTGCAAAAAATTTAGTGCATATAGAAGAGGAGGCAAGTCTCTTTAGTATAGCTTCTAGTATGCTGTTATGGGCATTTGTAGTTTATTATAGTACTAAAGGGGTATTAAACCGATATTTAACCAAAGAGTCTGTATAATCTTTTTATGATTGCACAAGACTCCATAGAAGCCCTTAAAGCTCGACTTGATATTGTTGATGTTGTAGGAAACTATATAGAGCTGAAAAAAGCTGGGGGAAATTTTAAAGCCCCTTGCCCTTTTCACGATGAAAAATCTCCCTCTTTTGTTGTAAGCCCTCAAAAACAGATATACCACTGTTTTGGCTGTGGTGCAGGTGGAGATAGTGTCAAGTTTGTGATGGAGTATGAAAAACTCAACTACCCTGAAGCCTTAGAAAAACTCGCTCAAAATTATAACTTTACACTCACATATACAGATAACAAACATAACAAACCACGCTCACAAGTGATGGAGAAACTCAATGAGTGGTACCAATCTCTTTTAAGTCAAAACAAAACAGCTCTTGAGTATGTTCGAGAGAGAGGTATCTATGAGAGTTCTATTGAGAAGTTTGGTATTGGGTATGCTCCAGATTCTCAAGCAACGCTTAACTATATAAAGTCTCAGCAGTTTCCCATAAAAGAAGCGATAGATATGGGTGTAGTAGGGTATAACCCAGAACGCCGTCAAACATATGCTCGTTTTATTGAGCGTGTTACTTTTCCTATTCATGCGGCAAATGGGAGTATTGTAGGGTTTGGTGGGCGAACTATTAGTGGACATCAGGCAAAATATGTAAACTCTCCAGAAACTGCTTATTTTAATAAATCGCGTTTACTCTATGCCTACCATCATGCAAAACAGGCGATCTATAAACGCAGTGAGATAATTATAACAGAGGGTTATTTAGATGTTATTATGTTGCATCAAGCGGGTTTTGATAATGCAGTAGCAACACTTGGAACAGCCCTAACAGTGGAACATCTTCCTCTTTTAAGAAAGGGAACGCCACGGGTTATAATGGCATACGATGGAGATAAAGCGGGACGAGCTGCAGCACTGAAAGCCTCAAAACTACTGAGTGCTAGTGGATTTAATGGCGGGGTAGTTGTTTTTGAGGGTGGTTTAGACCCTGCCGATATGGTAAAAGATGGTCGGAGTGAAGAGTTAAGTGATATCTTTCATGCTCCACAGGCTTTTATCGAGTTTGTTTTAGATGAACTGCTCTCCCTTTATGATCTGTCTAATCCAAAAGAAAAAGAGAGTTGTATGGCAGAGGGTGTGGCCTATTTAAAAACACTCTCTCCCATACTTCAAGAGGAGTATCGTACCTATCTTGCATCGCGTTTAGGTGGACTTGGCGTTTCCCCATCCCTTGTAAAACTAGCTCCAACCTCTCAAAAAGTGGCTCCTCTTATGCAAAAAAATACTCATAGAGATGCATGGGAGCTCTCTTTAATCAAAACAGTTTTAGAAGCACCGGAGTTGATTAACCAGATTTTAGATGTACTTGACCCCTCTCTCCTTCAATTTCATGCCAGAGAGTTTGCAGCTGCTCTTGCGGGGGAGAGGAACTTACCTGAGTTGATGGCTATAGAGGTTGATGAAAGTATTCGAGCTTTAAAGAGTGAAGAAGCACTTCATGCAGAACTTATTATATTTTTGACAAGGTATTATGAGAGAGAATTAAAAAAAGTGAATATCGCATCAAATATCTCTTTTGAAGAGAAAGCTTTTTATATACGTAAATTTCGTGGAAAGATTGCCAAACTTAAACGCGGTGAGCTTGTTGGTATGAATGATACATAGAAATTTTCATAATTTTATAAAATTTTAGCTATACTTGGGTAACGTTATTTAAGGTTGCACAATATGGCTGGAATCCACTTCTCTTTTGAGAATTTCAAACAACTTATGGAATTAAACATTGGTATCTCTGATAGATTAGATGAGAATCGTGCAGAGAGTTTTACCCTTTTATATTGTAATTTTTCAGGGATTCCTGTAGATATTGTAGATGCTTCACTTTTGGAGATACTGCGTACATCAGACTCTATTGTAAATTATGAATCTGACTATTTCTTTGTTCTCCCCTATACCGATAAATATGGAGCGGGGATTGTAAAAAAGATGTTTGATGAGTTTTTTGCTAAATATTTAGACTCTTTTATGTTGAGCTATCCTGCTGATGGTGAGACAGCTGAAGAGATTTTTGGATTTATGCAAGATAGTGTGAGTACTTTTTATAAGTATGATCTTCATTGTCTTGATAGGTTTGCAAAGAAGATATAAATTTTCATAATGGAACAATAAATGCTATAACTTATAAAAAACTCTCTTCTTTGAGAGGAATTTATAGGAGTAGATGATGATTTCATTTGATGCAAAACCTGAAGCTACCTCTTCATCATTACCACTCAATACCCTGCCACAAGAGGAGGGTGAATCAACTCTCTCTTTTTCAGACTTATTACAAGGTATAGTGACAAAAAAAGGTGATAAGAATGCACTTGAATCGGGTCCTCTTCTCCTTTCTTTAGAAGATACTCAAGAGCAAACTACAGGGACTAAACAAACTAAAAATGATATTTTACTTTCTCTTTTAAAGGGTGAGACACTACAAGAGGATGAAATCTCTCTTGAACTCAATCCAAAAATCACACAAACATTGACTCAAGATGAGTTAAAAACTCTTATTCAAGATGCAAAACAATATTTAAAAGAGAAGTTGATATCAAGTGATGATTTTAAACGCTCTGAGATAAAAGAGCTTCCAAAAACTTTAAAAGGTTTAGCTAAAGTTGCCACTAAATATGGCATAGATATCTCCAAGATTACTCTAGAAGAGGTACAAGCTGAAGTAAAAACAGTACCAAAAGAGCAAAAAGAAACTCTAAAACAGCAAACTCCTGTTCTTCTAGATACAGATGAGAGAGAAGTAAAGCTACAAAGCACAAAAAAAGTACAACAAGCTACAGATGAAAATTTAGAAAAAGTAGATCTTCAAGAGGAAAATAAGGTAGATAAAAGAGTGACTACAACACTCAAAGAGTTGAAAACTACTCCACTTTTTAAAGCCCAAACAATGCCAGAACACACCACCCAAGAGATGGTTCAAACAAAGCTTCAAACTATTGAGCAAAAAAATCCAAAGCAAAAAGTAGATGAAACACTAAAACTTTTACTTAGAGGGGAAAAAGTAAGTAAAAAGGATAATACAGGACTTACTGCTGACTTTTCTGTTGCCACTGCAAAAGTGATTGCTCCAAGTGCACCTACTCAGACAGAAAAAACTTTAGAATCTCTTTTAAAAGGGGATGGAAAAGAGGAGATGAGTACAGCAAGTAAGGTAGATACAATCTCTACACCTAAGGCAGATAGTTTTGAAGTGAAACTCAATGAAGCCAAACAGCTAACAAAATATTTATCTCAAGATGTAAAAACAGCTATAGATGATTATAAATCTCCTTTTACAAGAGTGAAAGTGCAATTAAATCCAAAGCATTTAGGCGAGGTAGATTTAACAATTGTGCAACGTGGGAAAAACTTACATATAAACTTAAGTTCAAATAATGTTGCTATCAATACTTTGGCAATGAATGCAAACGATTTGAAAGTACAATTACAAAATAATGGAATAAATAATGCTTCCTTAAACTTTAGTAATAGCTCTCAAGGTGGAGATGCCTCTTCTGCTGGTCAACAAAACCAACACCATCAACAAAGAGAAGCAGGTGAAGAGTACAACTACTTTTCACAAGAAGAAGAGAATGAAGAGATTTTAAGCTCTTTAGAAATTGTAGTTGCGAACTACGCATAAAGGATATATGATGGCAATTAATTCAATAGGATTAGATAGTGCAGTTTATGGAGACTATACAACAGGTGCAGATGTTGTAAAAGATAAAACAAGTTTAAGTAATGATGACTTTATGACACTCTTACTTACAGAACTTCAGTATCAAGATCCAACAGAGCCTACAGATACTGAGGCAATTTTAACACAAACATCCCAACTTGCATCGCTTGAAGCAGCAGATAAAACAAATAAAGCTTTAGAAGATTTAGCAGCATCTTTAGCTTCATCAAATAATTTTTCTACCATTGCAGCCATAGGTAAAACAGCGGACCTTGGTAGTAATGCAATCGCTTTAGACAAAGGGAGTAGTTCAACTTTTGAGATGTACTTTCCAAATGATATAAATCAAGGAAATGTAGAGATACTTGATGTCAATGGTAATGTTGTACAAACATTAGAAGTTGGAAGTAATCCAGCAGGTGTATATGAATTTACATGGGATGGAAAAGATGCAACAGGAGCTCAAGCAGAAGGTGGCATCTACTATATAACAGCATCTTATATAGATACAAATAACGAAGCACAAAAAACAAGAGTGGGTACATATCCTATTGAATCTGTACGTTTTGATAATGGGACAACATTAGTAAAACTAGGTTCTAATTATGTTCCACTTGAGAATGTAAAAGAGGTTTATTAAGGAGTTTGTTATGATGACTCAAGCTTTTTATTCAGGTCTTTCGGGGTTGAAATCAAACTCTTATGGTATCGATGCTGTGTCTGATAACCTTGCAAATATTAATACAGTAGGGTATAGAGGGTATTCAACAGAATTTTCTAGCATGTTTGAGTCCTATATTAGTACTGCAACAACATCGAGTAGTGTAAATAGCTCTATTGGTGTAGGTGTTGGCATTCAAGCAACACCTATGATGACAGGGAATGGGGAGTTGCTTTTATCGGACAGAAGTACTGACTTAGCGATTAATGGTGATGGATGGTTTGGTGTGCAAGGAAATAAAGACCCCATCTATACTAGAGATGGTGCATTTCAGTTTGATGCAAATGATGACCTTGTAACAGCAGATGGTTTTCATATCCTTGGTTCTATGGGTGGTAATATTAGTGCAGATAATGTACTCACTGCTACATTGGATGAAGTACCTTTAGGTGCAATAGGGACACAAGAGAAATTACGCTTTCCTAAGACTTTAACTTATCCACCAGAACCAACAACACAAGCAAAGTTTTTTGCAAACCTTGGAGTGGGGAAAGAGGGTTATGAAGTTATCACAGCTGGTGCAAGCGTCATTGACCCAACTAATGCAAAGAACCATTTACGTTTAGAGTTTACAAGAAGTGCCGTACAAAACCCTCCTGGAAGTCAGTGGGATGTTGTAGCAACAACACAAAATTTAGAGGGTAATATCGTTTATGATACTCAAACTGGAAAAGTGGAATTTGATGCATCGGGCGCATTGGTTTCAAATACCTTAACATCAATTAATAATAACGGAGCACAGGTTACTATTGATTTGGGTACAGGGTATGATGGAATTGTTTCTATAGATAGAGAGATAGTGCCAGGATCTTCTTTAGCTGATGGGACTATTGGTGGTGATTTAGAAGGTTATGCTATCAATAAAAATGCAGAAGTTATTGCAACTTTTACCAATGGTAGACAAAGTTCTGTTGGTAAAATTGCTGTTTTTCATTTTCAAAATGATCAGGGTCTTGACCGTCTTAATGGCTCTCGATTTCAAGAAACATCTAACAGCGGAAAAGCATTTTTTTATACAGATAGTAGTGGAAAAAGTGTGAATGGTTCAGATGTAATTAACTTTACATTAGAAAATTCTAATTATGATATAACAAGTGGTTTAACGGAACTTATTATCCTTCAGCGAGCATACGATTCAAACTCTAAAGTAGTTACAACCGCAGATCAAATGCTACAAAAAGCTTTAGATATGGATGCTTAATCTTTTTTAAGTTGGAACACTTTATGCTAGATACCCTTTACTAACTCTATCTTTTTTAGATAGATATTAAAGGATTTCATTATGTTAAAATCACTTTTCTCCGGGGTTTCCGGACTACAATCGCACCAAGTGGCGATGGATATAGAATCAAATAATATTGCCAATGTAAATACTGTAGGTTTTAAATACTCCCGTGCAAATTTTTCAGATCTTTTATCTCAAACAAAAGCTATTGCAACGGCACCTCAAGGGCAACTTGGTGGTAAAAATCCAGTACAAGTTGGTTTAGGTTCTACTGTTAGTTCTGCAACAAGAATTTTCTCTCAAGGTTCAGTACAAAATTCAGATAAAAATACAGATGTTGCTATTCAAGGCGATGGTTTTTTTATTATCTCTCCTGATGGTGGTAATACTTATAAGTATAGTCGTGCTGGAGATTTTAAGTTTGATGCAGGTGGAAACTTTGTAGATAACAATGGCTTTATTACACAAGGGTGGTTACGTGATCCTGTAACAGGTAAAGTAGACTCAACAGCTCCAATCACAGATATAAACATTCCACCAGGATTAACAACTCCAGCTAGTCCAACTAAAGAGGTTGTTTTAAAAGCAAATCTTAATTCCGGCTCTACGGTAGAGAGTTATTCTCCTGCATATGCTGTAGATAAAAATGGTGTTGTAGAGGCTGATGCAACAGGTGCAAGTACACAGGTTTCAGGTAACTTGGGTGTAATGTTTAATGAATCGGGAGAAGCATTTGCACTCCAACAGGGGCAAGGTGTTTGGATCTCTTTTCAAAGTGCAGCAGCTACAGCCTCTAATACCGTTGATGATAACACAGATCTAAATCTGATTTTCCAAAAAGATGATGGGACTAACTATGATCCTATTACAGCTACAAGTATCCCAGGTGATGCAGCAGGAACAGGAAATAGATATGCAGCAGCTATCAATGCTCAAACATCTATAACTGGAATTACTGCTACATATGATAGTGCAAGCAATAAGCTTTCCCTTGAGAATACCAACGAAAGTAAATCACGTGGGCATAATATTATTATAGCTGCAGATGATGCAGGTAGTGGTTTTGTAACAGGTGACAGTGTTACAACTGCACATGAGTATATTTACGATCCAGACACAGTAGATACAACATCAAATACAACGAAGAAGTTTAATTCGATTGCATCATTACGTGAAGCAATGCAAAAACATGCAAGAGATGTAGACAATGATGGTACTGCTGATGATAATAATGTAAATGTAATTGTAAATGACCAAGGTAAATTTGAAATTACGAATCCTGGAGGTGGTGCTGATGATCATGCTCTGAATATTAAAGTAACTTCAGTTATTAGTGGCCCTGGTGAGAATGTTCGTTTTTCACGAAATATGGAAGCTATGAATGCTGTTCTTGCAACAGGTAGTACAGGAAAAGCATTTTCTCAAGGCTTTAATGCTGCAACACATTCTAGTTCAATAGATATCTTTGATTCTCTTGGTTCTAAACATACACTAAGAATGGAGTTTAGAAAAACATCACTAGATAAAACAAAAGGAAGTGAATGGGCTATGGTAGTTACTGTTCCAAAACCTGCTGAAATCAATACAGATACAAGTTATCCTTCAAATGAAAAAAGAGGGTCTGTTAGCTTTAATAATGATGGTTCATTAAAAGGTTACACTCCACCAAATATCTCTTTTTCTGGAAATAACGGTTCAGCTCCAGATCAACAAGTGAACTTCTCTTTTGGTACATCTGATAAGTTTGATGGGATGACATCATTTGATAGTCGCTCTGCTACATCTGGAATCTCACAAGATGGTTTTACTGGTGGAGATCTAGTAGGGATTCGTATAGATCAGTCTGGTACTTTAGTTGGTTCATTTTCAAATGGTCGTTCATTTGGTTTAGCTCAAATCGCTATGGCAAAATTTACAAATAATGAAGGTCTCTCTGTTGAGGGTGGAAATGTTTATAATCAAACTGCCAATTCAGGTGATCCTATCATTGGTACTGCAGCAACAGCTGGTCGTGGTTTTATTCAATCTGCAGCTCTTGAGGCATCAAATGTTGACCTTTCACGTGCGCTTACTCAGCTTATTATCATCCAACGTGGTTTTCAAGCAAATGGGAAAACAATTACTACATCTGATCAGATGCTTCAAACATTAATTGGTTTGAAAAACTAATTTAACTCTATTTTGATATAATTCCTTCAATATTTTATGAAGGAATTATTCATTATGCAATTCTCTGCTCCCCTCAAATCAAACTCAAAAAAAGTGATGTTACTTGGTTCTGGTGAACTAGGTCGTGAAGTTGTTATCGAAGCACAGCGTTTAGGTCTTGAAACTATTGCCGTAGATAAGTATGCAAATGCTCCAGCACATCAAGTGGCACACCGTTCTCATGTTGTCAATATGCAAGATGAAGAGGCTCTTTTAGAGGTGATTCGTCGTGAAAAACCTGACTATATCTTACCGGAGGTAGAAGCTATCTCTATCTCTGCACTTTTTAAGGCAGAGGCAGAAGGTTTTAATGTAATTCCAAATGCAGATGCAGTAAATAAAACAATGAATCGTAAAAATATTCGTGTTTTTGCTGCTGAGGAGTTAGGACTTAAAACAGGTGCTTACGAATTTGTAACAACACAAGAGGGTATGCTTGAAGCTGCAAAGAAGATGGGCTTTCCTTGTGTTATTAAACCTGTTATGAGCTCTTCTGGTCATGGTCAATCTGTGGCAAAGTCTGAGTCCGACATACCTGCATCTTGGGAGATAGCTAAAGAGGCTCGTGGAGATGCAAGTGAGCTAATCGTAGAAGCTTTTGTTGATTTTGATTATGAGATTACAATGCTTACGGCAAGAAATGGAAGTGAAACAGTTTTTTGTGAACCTATAGGGCATGAGCAACGTGATGGTGATTATGTATTTTCTTGGCAACCAGCACAAATGAGTACTCTTGCAAAACAAAGAGCACAAGATATGGCGAAAAAAATTACAGATGGTCTTGGTGGCCGTGGTATCTTTGGTGTAGAGCTTTTCATTAAAGGTGATGAGGTTTATTTCTCAGAGGTATCTCCTCGTCCACACGATACAGGGATGGTAACTCTTATGACACAATCTCAATCAGAATTTGCATTGCATCTTCGTGCAGTACTTGGATTACCATTAGGGTTTACTTTTTATGGAGATGGTGCATCTGCTGCCTTTAAATCAGAGTGTGAACATGGTTTTGCACCAGTTGTTGAGGTAGACGAGTCACTATTTAGTGAGAACTCATTTGTGAGAATTTTTGGAAAACCAGAAACTCATAAAGGGCGTCGTTTAGCAGTAGCACTTGTTTTTGCTCCAGTGCAAAAAGCATTAGAGCAAGCTCGTGCAATGATTAGTAAAATAAAAGACGCATAAGTGAAGATCGTTTTACTTGATGCTCTTAGTTTTGGAGAAACATCTTTAGCTGCATTTGATGCACTAGGAGATATAGAAGTATATCAAACAACAACTCCAGAGCAAACACAAGAGCACATAACAAACGCTACTGTTATTGTTACTAACAAGGTTGTGATTACAAAAGAGCATATGCAAAATGTAAAAGAGCTAAAACTTATCTGTGTAGCTGCTACGGGAACTAATAATGTTGATTTAGAAGCGGCAAAAGAGCTTGGTATTGAGGTGAAAAATGTTGCAGGATACTCAACAGATTCTGTGATACAACACACTTTTTCTATGCTTTTTTATCTTATAGGGCACTCTCGCTATTATGATGAAGTAACAAAAGATAAGAGCTACTCTAAGAGTGGACTCTTTACAGATGTTTCTCATCCCTTCTTTGAAGTGAAGGGTAAAAAATGGGGTATTATTGGTCTTGGTAGTATTGGTCGTGGCGTTGCAACCATAGCTAAAGCATTTGGTGCAAAGGTGTTTTACTACTCCACAAGTGGCGTTAATCGTACTGAAGATTTTCAAAGAACAACACTTGAAGATATGCTTCAAAATTGTGACATAATCTCTATTCATGCACCACTAAATGAGAAAACACAGAATCTTTTAGACTATGAACAGTTGTTAACTTGTAAAGAGGGGGCTGTCGTTTTAAACCTTGGGCGCGGTGGTATCATCAATGAAGAGGCAGTCGCAAGAGTTATTGATGAAAAAAATCTTAGTTTTGGACTTGATGTTTTTACAAAAGAACCTCTTGTTGAGAGTAGTCCACTTTTAAGTGTAAAAAATAAAGAGAGACTTTACTTAACACCCCACATAGCATGGACATCGCTAGAAGCTAGAGAAAAACTTATAGCTAAAGTTGTGCAAAATATCAAAGAGAGTTTCTAAGCCATAATGGCTGAAATTGCTCTTTTTCTCTCAGCGTTTCTTGCAGCTACCATCCTCCCTTTCTCTTCTGAAGCTGCATTTGTTGTCGCAATCTCAAATGATATGCCTGTTTTAAATGCACTCTTGAGTGCTTCAAGTGGAAATATTTTAGCAATAATTTTAAATTATTATTTAGGTTATTTTTTATATGAAAAAACAAAAATAAAACTATTTAGTTCCTCGTTTGGTCCTAAAGCATATCGTTTTGGACATAGGTATGGATACTGGGCGATGCTTCTTTCTTGGTTACCAATTATAGGGGATCCTCTTACTCTTGTAGCAGGGCTTGTTAGGCTTAAGTTTGTTTGGTTTGTTATTATCGCGGGGGGACTCAGAATTTTACGGTATTATTTTCTAACTCTTATGGTATAATTATTTTAAATCATAAAATGGTATCTTAATGAAATATATCTATCTTGTTTTTCTCCTTCTTCTTAACACCCTATATGCGACTCCCCCAAAACCTCTTGAAAAAATATCTTTGCAACTTGTATGGCTCCATCAATTTCAATTTGCTGGTTATTATATGGCCAAAGAGAAGGGTTTTTACAGGGATGTAGGGTTTGATGTAGATATCTATCCTTTTAAACGTGCGATGGATGTCTATAAAGAAGTGCTAGAGGGAAAGGTTGACTATGGTATAGGTCGATCTAGCCTTGTTCAGTATGATAGTAATGGAGATAATATTGTTCTTCTTGCAGCAATTTTTCAATCCTCACCTCAAATGCTTCTCACTCTCAAGTCTTCAGGTATAGATAAGATAGAAGATTTCCCAGGAAAATCTATGATGCAAACAAAGAATCTTCTTCAAAGTGCTTCAATAAATGCAATGATCAAATCTACCGGTGTAAGTTTAGATGAGATTAATATTGTTGAGCATAGCTTTAAGATAGAAGATTTTTTAGATCATAATGTAGATATATATTCTGCATATCTCTCTAACGAACCTTATATTTTAAATAAAAAAGGGATTCAATATAAGGCTTTTTCTCCTAAAGATTACGGTTTCGATTTTTATAGTGATATATTATTTACAACAAAAAAATATATGAAAAAAGATCCTCAAAAAGTTGCAAAATTTAGAGATGCATCATTAAAGGGGTGGGAGTATGCATTTTCTCATATAGATGAAACAGTAGAGCTTATTATGAAAAAATATAATCAACAGCATAAAAGTAAAGAAGCTCTTATATATGAAGCAAAGGCATTAAAGAAGCTTGCTTATTATCAAACAAATAATATTGGGGAAATAGACAAAGAAAAAATACAAAGAACCTATGATGTTTATAATCTTTTCGGTTTGGCAAAAGAAAAACTTAATGTAGATGTACTTGTCTACCAAGAAAATATGCTAACACAGGAGGAGAAAAGGTATCTAGAGAATAAAAAAGAGATTAATATATGTGTTTTACCAAACTCCATGCCCTATAGTGCTATTAGAGATGGAAAATATGTCGGAATTGGAGCACAAATACTTGAGCTAACAAATAAAAAGTTTGGACTTAGCTATAAACTTGTAGAAAGTGATTCTTGGATAGATGCTTTAAAAAAAGGGGTAAATAAAGAGTGTGATCTTCTTCCCGTAGCTTCTAAAACTGATGCTAGAGAAAAATTTTTTAACTTTACGAAACCTTATCATTATGAACCTCTCGTTGTTATTACACAAAAAGAAAAAAGTTATATTGTAGATTTTGACACAGTAGTAGATAAAACATTTACAGCAGTTAAAAGACATGCTTTTGTTGATAGATTAAAAAAAAGTTACCCGGGGATAAAACTAGAGTTAGTAGATACAACACAAGAGGGACTTTTAAAAGTAAAACAGGGTCAGGCTTATGGCCACATAGATGTTCTTATAGCAGGTGCTTATGCTCTAAAAACTATGGGAGATAATTCACTTCAAATTTCTGGACAGTTTCCTGAGAAAATTGCTGTGAGTTTTGCTACTCGTAAAGATGACAAAATGCTTTTTGATATTTTTGAGAAAATAGCACACTCCATCAAACCTTCAGATTTACAAAAAATTCTTAATGACTGGGTACGGATTGATTATACAAATAAAGTGCATTTTCAATACCTCAAGGAGGTTATAGCTTTTTTTATCTTTTTGGTAGGAATATTTTTATTTAAACACTATATTCTCAATAAAAAAAATGAAAAGCTACAAGCACTTCAAAAAGAGGTTTTAGAAATTAATCATACTTTAGAGAAAAGGATAGATGAAGCAGTTAGTGATCTTGAAAAAGCACAAGCTGTGGCAAAGATTGGTTCGTGGGTATTGGATCTTCAAACTAAAGAGTTAAAATGCTCAAGAGAAACATATAGAATCTTTGGAGTGGAGGAGCAAACTCAAGAAAATTTATATGAAAAAATTATTGCTGTAGTGCATCCTCAAGAAAAAGATTATGTGATAAAACAATACCTAGAATCTTTAAAAAGAAAAACACACTATCAACTTGAACATCGACTTTTAATGAAAGATGGAACAATAAAACATGTTTATGAAAAATGTGAAACAATATATGCAAAGGATGGCAAAGCTATAATCTCTTATGGAACAGTACAAGATATAACTGAATCTGTCCTCATTAAAGAGGAGCTCAAACATAAAGATGCCTACCTCTTACAACAGTCGCGTTTAGCACAAATGGGGGAGATGTTAAGTATGATAGCTCATCAATGGAAACAGCCTCTTGGTGCCATCTCTGCAACACAAGTTGCAGTTAAAACAGTACTCTATATAAAAAAATATAACCTAGACGATACAAAAGAGAGAGTGGAATTTATCAAATATCTTCATGAAAAGCTTGATAAAATAGCACTCTATGTGCAAAATCTTAGTCAGACTATTACCGATTTTAGTAGTTTTTATAAACCACATACAAGTGCAAAGGTCTTAGATGTCGATGAAACAATACGAAGAGCATATCGACTTATAGAGGAGAGTGTAACATTTGAAAATATTGACATAGTTTTTTCTCTTGAGAGTCATCAATCGATACTTATGCATGAAAATGAGTTTATGCAAGTGGTATTGAATATCATCACTAATGCTAGAGAACAGCTTTTGGATCAAAAGAAAGAAGATCCAAGGATTGAAGTAAGAAGCTATCTGCTTCAAGAAAATTTATACATTGAGATAGAAGATAATGCAGGGGGCATAGATGAAAAAATTATGGATAATATTTTTAACCCTTATTTCTCTACAAAACTAGAAAAAAATGGAACAGGTCTTGGTTTGTATATGGCTAAAATTATCTTAAAAGATTATCATAATGGTGATATTTATGTAAAAAATGGTGCAAAAGGTGCTATATTTACGATAAGAATTGATGATGTGAAATCCCAAGGAGAATGTGAGAGTGAATAGCTTAAAAACTGATGTACTAATTATAGGAGCAGGAGGAGCAGGATTGGTTGCTGCTATCCATGCAAAAGAGCAGGGTGTGAGTGTCAAAGTACTCACAAAAGAGTATCCAACACGTAGTCAAACCTGTATGGCTCAAGGTGGGATCAATGCCGCTCTTGGAAATGTTAGTGAAGATAGTGTTGAAAATCATATAGCCAATACTTTAAAATCAGCTCATGGGCAAGCAGATGAGGAAGCGATCCGTTTTATGTGCTCAGAAGCACTTGAGACTGTTGCATGGCTTGAGAATATAGGTGTATGTTTTTCTCGTACTGAAGATGGAAAGATTGCCCAACGAAGACTCGGTGGTGCATCAGCTCCACGTGCATGCTATGCACAAGATTATACTGGTTTAAAGATTCTTCATACACTTTATGATAAAGCACTCTCTTTAGGGATAGATATAGAAAATGAAAAGTTTTTACTTGAACTTTTAGAAGATACTCAAGGGGGTGTATCTGGAGCTTTAATGCTCGATATACGAAGTGGTGAACTACAAAAGTATGAAGCAAATGCTGTGATACTTGCAAGTGGTGGATATAGTAGAATTTACGATAAAAATTCAACAAATTCAACTGCATCAACCGGTGATGGAATAGCAGCAGCTCTCAGAGTCGGAGCAAAGCTTATAGATATGGAGTTTGTACAGTTTCATCCTACAGCACTAAAAAAATCTTCCATACTTATCTCTGAATCAGCTCGTGGAGAGGGTGGTTACCTGCTTAACTCTAAGGGGGAGCGTTTTACCAACGAACTTGCACCCCGTGATGAAGTAAGTCGTGCTATTCATGAAGAGATGCTCAAAGGGGAAGAGATTTTTCTAGATATTCGCCATCTTGGTGAGGATTTTATAGAGGAGGGATTACCACAAGAGAGAAAGTTAGCTAAGCTTTATGAAGATGTGGACCCTGTACATGACTTGATACCCATCAAACCAGTAGCACACTACACTATGGGTGGTATAGAGGTAGATAACAAATCACAAACAAGTGTGAGTGGTTTGTTTGCCTGTGGTGAGTGTGCCAATCATCGAGTTCATGGTGCAAATCGTTTAGGTGGAAACTCTCTTTTAGAGATAGTGGTCTTTGGAAAAGAAGCTGGTATCAATGCTGCAAAAATGGCAAAAAAGAGTACTCAACTACAAGAGAAGAGAAGTATCATAGAGAAGATACAAGGCTATACTAACGAGATAGACTTTTATGAGAAAAAACAATCTTTAGGAGATCTGCTTTATACAAAAGTAGGAATCGTTAGAAAAAAAGGGGAATTGCAAGAGGTTTTAGAGGAGATAAAACTTTTAAAATCTCAGCTTCCATCTATGGGTGTGAGTGACAGTTCAAAAGTTTACAATACAAATCTCTTAGAGTTTATAGAGTTTCATAATGTTTTAGATGTAGCTGAAGTGGTGGTGAGAGCCGCTTTAAAACGCGATAAAAGTTGTGGTGCCCATTTTATGGAGGAGGTGTAGAATGAAGATCAGTGTACAAAAATCGGACAAACTCCAAGAGTATAGTTTAGAGCTTCAATCTGCAACACTTCTTGAGGTTCTTCAGCATATTAAAACACACCAAGATGCTACATTGAGTTTTAGTAGTGGTTGTCGCAGTAGTGTTTGTGGTAGCTGTTCTATGCGAGTCAATGAAAAAGAGGTTTTGGCTTGTTCTTATAAGGTGCAAGATGGCGATAAGATAGAGCCATTACGAAATGTAGAGGTGATTCGTGACCTTGTAGTAGATATGGACAAGGCTTATGATTTTAATGCTAAAGCAAAAGCTTGGCTCTCTCGTATAAGCCCAGAGTTTAGTATATCGCAAGAGGATGAAAAGATCAACGAGCTACAAAGTGATTGTATCCTTTGTGGCTCTTGTTACTCTGCTTGTCCTGTTTATAGTGTCAACGAAGAGTTCTTAGGCCCTTTTGCCCTCACTCGTGTTTGGAAGTATGTTAGTGATAAACGTGAAGGTGATACACAAACAAAGATAGATACTATTCAAAACAATGGTGTGTGGGATTGTACACTTTGTAATGAGTGTACAGTGGTGTGCCCTCAAGGGATCTCAAGTAAGGCAGATATAGAGAAGTTAAGAGTGAAAAGCACCATAGCAGGCTATAGCGATCCAAGCTTTTCTCAAAGCTTTGGAAGCTTTGATGGCTCCCCTAGCTTTTAACGAAAATTGACCCTTTTAATAGGGGGTTTATAGTGAGGGTCCTCCCCCTCAACTGTCCACAATTCTTTGACAAGAGCAGAGATACTCTTTTTAAAATCATCCTCAACAAGTGTAAAATTATGAAAACTCTCTTTGAGTAATACCTGCTCCTCTTGGGGTGTTATATTTTTTTCTTGGAGAGGGAGAGAAAGAGTTGTATTGTTCTTGAGGTTATAAAGATGCCAAAGGGCTACAAAATCTTCACTATATCTATTGAGTATCTGATGGGCATAGAGCTGAAAGTTTGTGCATCTACTTTGCTCATAGAGTTTTACAACAAGGGTGATGGTCTTTTTAAGGTGTACAAAGGGAACCATTGAGAAGAGTTGTCTTGCTACACTTTGTCCATGATCATGTTCAGCACCTATAAAAACACGAGCACCACCATCTGTTGCACCAAAGTTGTTTGTTTTAAGTCCTATAAGCCCTATATCGGTATGGCGATGGCGTCCACACCCTTTTGCACAACCAGAAAAACCAACCTTGATGCGATTTTTATAGATCATCTCAAGGGGGAGGTAAGAGGTCTCATCTTTGATGCTCCAAACAGCATAAGGGCAAAGATTACCTGCGCAGGCGACAATGGTAGAACTGAGTGCTGGTGAGCTAAAAGGGACCGCTTTTTGTTTGAGTCCAAGGATGTAGATATTTTGATCGATACCTATACGGAGTGATGCTTGAGATTTTTCTGCAAAACTTGCAAGCTCTCTCATCTCCTTGACACTAAGACGACCAAAATCACTTTGGTAACAGTAAGCATAAGTACCATCTTTGAGCTCCTCAAACTCCTCAAAGACCACATCTTGGAGTTGCATCTCTCCACTTGATTGAAAAGGTTTTTGAAACTCTTGTTGGAGTAGTTCTAAAAGTTTAGGAAATCCTAAATCCTGAATCATATAGTAGAGTCGCGTTTTAGAGCGTGAAAATCGAGAACCATGTTTGTAAAATGTACTTACAAATGCTTTGAAAAATTCAAACACCTCCTCATACTCTAAAAATATACCTGTATCTTGAGCTATCTCTGTGTTCTTTCCACCCATATAAACATTAAAACCGTATCTATCCCCTTTCTTTGCAAGTGCAAAGTAGATATCATTGGCAAAAAAGGAACTTACATTGGCAGAGTTTCCTGAGATACCAATACTAACACGACGGGGAAGCATCCCTACATATTTTGGGTTTTTAAGGATGTAATCTTGCATCTGTTCTATAAGTGGGTGTACCTCAAGGTGAGCATATTGGTTTGCCCCATCATAAACATCCGTAACAATATTGCGGATATTGTCACCAAAGCTTTGCCAAGTTGTGAGGGAGTTTGTATTGAGTTTATGCCAGATCTCTTTGAGATCATCGGCATATACATCATGGAGTTGAAATCCTCCACGTGCGGTGATTACAAGTGTAAGATCATACTCCTCAACAATATCTGCAATGTAGGAAAACTGTTGATGGGAAATTCTTCCACCACCGTTTCTTAAGCGAACAGTAAACTCATCTTCTAAAAAATCTGTGTTAAAGATACCGAAATCTTGAAGATAGTATCTATCACCTTCCCCTAAAGAGTTGAAATCTAGAGTATCAAACTCAGCGAAGTAATCATAGGGTTTCATCCTTGCTTTATACTGCTCGCGTTTGTTTAATTTTTTTTCCAGTTCTTCTGCCATAATCACTCCATCATTAAAAAAGATATAGTAACAAAACAAAGATTACAAAAAGGCGATATATGTCAAGATTTCTACTAACAAACAAACTATGTTATAATTAAAACAAAAAAAGGCTCTCTATGGCAAAAGAACACTCCTTTGATATTAGTGCAAAGATTGATATGCAAGATTTTAAAAACGCGATTAACTTAGTAGATCGTGAAGTTGCAAACCGTTATGACTTTAAAGGGACAACCTATGAGGTGACTTATAAAGAGAAAGAGAATATCTTAGTCCTTGTTGCTTCGAGTGATAATAAACTAGATGCTCTCAAAGATATAGTGATAGCGAAACTTTTAAAACAAGGGCTCTCTTCAAAAGTACTTGATGAACTTCGAGTAGAGGATGCTAGTGGTGGAACACGAAAGGCTACTTTTAAGATTGTGGACTACATAGAGTCTAAAGAGGCTAAAAAGATTACAGCAGACATTAAAAAGATGAAGCTGAAGGTGAATGCTCAGATAGAGGGGGATCACATCCGTGTAAAAGGTGCAAAGCTTGATGACCTGCAAAAAGTGATGAAGATGGTAAGAGAGGGTGAATGGGAAGCTCCAATAGTTTTTGAAAATATGAGATAAGGTAGAGATATGAAAAAGATGAGTGTAAGTGATGCAGCAGAGTATTTTGGTGTATCACGTGAGGCTATTCACAATAGAATTCGTCGTGGTTCTTTAGAAGCTGTAGTGGAGAATGGTGTGAAGTTAGTTCTCGTTGATGGGGAAAAAACCACAAGAGCCAAGGCAACTCCCAAACAGTTGAAAAATAATGACGAACGCTACTACAAACTCTTAGAGGAACAAAATGCAAAGCTTCAGTCTCGTGTAGAGGTACTAGAGACTGAAACGCGAACACTTCGTGATCAAAAAGAGTTGATGTTAGTGCAAGAACGCCAAAAGATTGAAGCGATATATAAAGAAAAAGATGAGCAACTTAAAAATATACTTTCAACAATATCTTCACAGTTTATGCTTAATGCTCCTGAACCTGTAGAGGAGATAGAAACATTAGTTGAGGCTGAGATCGAAGAGGAAGTAAGTTCAAAAGATGGGATTATCTCATTGAAAAAGCATCTCAAGCGTCAAAAGTATTCAAAAGAGAAAGCCAAAAAGATACAAAAAAAGTTTCAAAAAAAGGCTAAAAAAGATGAAAGAATCATCGTGATAGATAAGAAGTTTTACCTTGACTTTATAAAGTACGACTATAAAGGTTTACTTTAGTAAACCCTTATAGATCATCGAGTTTAAGTCGTAGACCTTTTATGTGAGAAACAGGGTAAGAGAATGTAAGCCCATTCCCTTCACCTGTGATATCAAGACTTGTCATGATCTCTTTTATCATTCTATCAACATTTTTGGTTTGGGTGATAAACATGAGATTGGCATCTGTCTCTTCACTATGTAAACGGTTGTAGAAGTTATCCATCTGTTCCAGCCCCATCCCGTGAGCACTCATGATAGTTACACCTCTTGCTCCTGCAGTGCGGGCAGCTAAGAGAGCTTCCTCTTGTTTCTCTTTTGGGACAATGACATGAACAGCAGAGAAAGCCATTTTATAGGAGTGGCGTTTATCTGTTCCAGCAATGTTAATTGTAGAGAGATCCATGTCGTTAACATCTTCAAGTGCATGACGAAGCTCATCGATATGAAGTGCTTCTTTTTCATGTTCCCCTTTGACACCCATCTTCTCGGTAATAATTCCATAGAGCATCACTGTTAGCATAGGGAAAAGTGAAGCAAAAGCGATAAGCCCAAAACCATCTATAAGAGGGTCTCGACCTTCAATGTTTGTAGCAAGACCAAGTCCAAGCGCAGCAACAAGAGGTACAGTTACAGTTGATGTAGTTACCCCTCCACTATCATAAGCGATAGGGATGATATATTTTGGAGCCATAAAAGTAAGTACTATAACAAAAAGATACCCTGCCATGATGTAGTAAACAATCTCACCACCAACAACGATACGGTAAGCTCCTAGGGCAATCCCTATGGCAACACCAAGGGCAACAAAGATACGAAGGACAAAGTCATTGATTTTACCATCACTAATCTCTTTTGCTTTTCTAGCAATGGCTGTTAAAGATGGCTCAGCCATTGTTGTTGAGAATCCAATGAGAAAACCAAAGGCATAAATGATGAAGTTATTGTCATATTTTGTAAGCTCAAACGCCATCGTTTCACCGACAGAAAAGAGACCCATCTCCAAACCAACTATGAAAGCATCAAGCCCAAGAATTACAAGCCCAAAGCCTATAAGAACCTCTTTGAGATTCTCTAAAGGTTTTTTCAAAATGATGTATTGAAAAAATAAAATCACACCAAGGATAGGAGCAACATCAATAACTACACCTAAAATCCCTTTAAAGACATCAATGATTTTAAAGTTATATGCAGTAGAAGCAGCAGCATTGGCTGTGGCATTAACAACGGGAGTTACAACAGACTGAATCTCATTTATAAGGGGTGAAGCATCTATGAAATTATAAACAAATATACCATAAAACTGTACAAATATCATAGGTGTTAAAGATGCAAACGCGATAAGCCCAAAGCCATCTAAAACAGGATTTCTCCCCTTTATGGTAGAAGCTAGTCCAATACCAAGAGCTGCAACAAGTGGTACTGTTACAGTTGAAGTTGTCACACCACCAAGGTCATAAGCAAGCCCTACTATCTCTTTTGGAGCAAAAGCAGTAGCTGCAACAACCATAATATACCCACTAATAATATAATAATGGATAGGGTGCCCTTTAATGATTCTATAGACCCCTAACACTATGGCAAAACCAACAGAAAATGCGACAACAGTTCTCAAAACTGTAGCATCAATACGCCCAGCACTGATACTTGCAGCCTTTTGAGCAATAACGATTAAAGCAGGTTCAGCTACCGTTGTTCCAAAACCAATCATAAAAGCAAAAAGGATGATCCATTTTGTAGAGCCTTTTCTTGCAAAATCTGATGCAAGACCTTCCCCTACAGGGAAAATTCCAACCTCTAAACCAAGAAGAAAAATAGCAAGGCCAACACCAACAATAGCAAGACCAATGGTAGTGCTTAACCAGTTTTCTGGAACACTTTGAATGATGGCAAGCTGGAAGAACATGATAACTAAGATGATAGGTAAAAGATCACGAAATGACTCTTTTAGAAGTTGTAAAAATGACGAAAAGCTAAGCATCATAATCCTCTGTTTTATTTATTTATGAAATGATAGCAAAATATGTTTATTTTAACTCCATAAGGTCTGAGTAGTTTAGCTCTTTGATCTGTTTTTTTAAGATGTTCATAGAGCTGATAAGGTATTCAGAAGATCTCTTTATATCTTCAAAATAGATTTTTGCCTCCTCTTGCCCCTCTTGTGTAACATCATCAAAATGAAAAGAGAAAAGTTTGTTTAAGGCAGATCTGTGTTTTGGTATAAAAAAGTAAATCTCGTAGATTACTGCATAGGCTGCATGGAGGTCTTGGTGATGGTGCTCAATAATCTCAATGATATCTTGAAGTCGCTCTATTTTTTTGAATTTTTCTCCATCTTCACTGAGCCATTGACCAAATTCACAAGCCTTAGGATCAAGGGGAATAACCCCCTCTTTGACGGGTAACCCAGATGTGAGATGATCTGTTTTTCGCACCCAATTTTGGTGTGCTAAGATAGCATCTGAAATATGTTGATATAATTGAGAATGATTCATACTATCTCCTTATCTCTTCACATATATAGATATTATACTATTTAATAGTTTGTGTTAATCTTTAAGGGATCTAAATGAAACTTTGGCTAAAATACCACTCCTCTTTTATGGACAGCTGGCCGAGTGGTCGAAGGCGCTCGCCTGGAACGCGGGTGTAGGGTAACCTACCGTGGGTTCGAATCCCACGCTGTCCACCATTTTCTACGAAGCTTTAAAGACAAATCTAGTTTGTGGCGATATACTTGTATATAAATACTTATATAGCTAAACAAGGAAAGTTTATGGAGCTCACTTTACTCTTAAAATCTATTATGGGGCTTGTTGTCCTTTTACTTCTTTTAGTATTTCTTTTGTATCTTCCTTTTGGGAAAAAGAAAAAGAGTGTGAAAAAAGAAGCTAAGCATTATAAAGAGCATAAAAAAGTTGATTTTGATTTAGAACATTTAAGAGATATAGTAAAAAATAAAAAATCCACAGCCAAAGAGCTCAAAGAAGCTTTAGAGTTAGTGATAAAATATCATGGAACCATGCATAAAAAACTAGGTTTGCGTCCCCATCCAGAATCAGATATATATATGGATATATTGTTTAAGGCAGCTCGCCATCCAAATATTGAAAAAAACACTATAGTAAAATTTAATTCTGAGTTGGAAAAACTCAATCCGGAGTATAAAAAAGAGATTAATGATGCTCTTATGAGAGGGCTTAACTCTCGAGGTCTATAAGCTCTGTTGCTCTTCCTTGTACTATTTGAATCCCTCTTTCTTGTAACTTTTTAAGGGTTTCCTCATCCATAACACTTGTAGCGATAAGATCTATATCTACAGCATCAGTAATGAGTTTGAGAGCATTTAAACTTTGTTCAGTTTGTGTAAGATAGTAAGAACTTTCAGCTTTGATGTAAGTAGGTTTAAACTCTTGAAGATAGTTATAATCACCACAATCTCCAATAAACTCAAAAATCCCCATCTCAATATTGTATTTTTTAAATAAGTTTGCATAGTCTTTAATAAGCTCAGAACTTGTGTTTACAAGCTTATCTGGCATCTCTATGATTAACTTAAATGGTAATTTAGGAGCATATTTACTTACAAGCACTTTCATCTCATCGTAGCTTGTATGGAGAAGTAAAAAATCATACGGAAGTCTGAGTGAACAGTCTTTTCCTCGAAGCTCATGATTTGGCATTGTAAAGAGTTGGTGGAGTACAACTCTGTAGATATCGTCACTTAAGCCTGTTTGGTTAGCTACACCCATAAACTGTGCATAGCTGTATGTGGTCTTTTTATCTGCTTTAAGAGTAAGACTGAGTACATGATGTGCAATTTTTTTGGCTTGGGTGTTAACAACAAGCCATGAAACAAAGGCAAATTTATTGTTCTTAATAGCATCGTTAATAACATCTCTCCAAACATCTTTACCCATAACTTCAGTAGCATTACCTGCTTGAATAAGGTGGAGGTTCCATGCTTTGAGTTTGGCTTGCATCAGAGCATTGTCAGAACGCGATAGAACCTCACCGATACTCTCTTGGTAATTATACTCATAAAGTCCAACACAAAGAAAGGTTTCATCTGTATCTAAATCGCTGTTTTGAATAAGCTCTTTACTTTTAGCAAGAATAGTATGTGCAAGGGCTAAAGCATCCTCTTGTGTATCGCCTGGTAAAAATATGGCAAACTCTGTTCCGTTCATTCTTGCAACGATGACATCTTTGTACTCTTTTGTTAGTTCTAGAAAAAGTTTTGCAATAGCTCGATAAAGCTCATCAACCTTTCTGTGACCAATTCTTTCATTTGCTTCAACCACACCACTTAGAGCAATCATAAGACTCATACCACTTTTTTCTTTGGCATCTATCTTGAGATATTCAGGGAGTTTATCGATAAGGTATTTGCGATTTCTCAGTTTAGTTGTAGGGTCAATATACTCTAGCTCTTTTTGGCGTTTGAGTTCAGCATTTCCTTTTTCAAACATCGCTTTTACTTTGCTTACCATATTGTTCATCCCAAGCACCACATCTTTAAACTCTTTTGTAGAGGGGATCTCCTCTTGGATGATAAACTCATTGTGAATAACTGCTTCAGCTTGTTGTTGTACTTTTTTAAGAGGTTTTAAAATAGCAACAAGTAAAAGATTGAGTAAAACTAAGCCTACAAACGCGATGATACTAAAAGAGATAAGAAGGTTTTTGGAGATGGTGTAGAGTTGGTTATAGGCATAAGCAACATCACTTTGCACACTTAAAATTCCCACCTGTGACCACCCGGCAGAGACATTAGCAGTTGCTATGGGAGCTGTAATCTCAAAAGCATTGATAAACCATTGAGGAACACCAAGGATTTTACTCTCTTTTTTTCTGTCATAAAGAAGATTGTCATCGACATCAACAAGGGAGATAAGCTGGTAATTTCCGCTGTCAAAGTTGGCATTTATCATAATCGACATCATCGAGATATCACCATTTGCAGAACCTAGAGAGAGGCTTAATGAACTTGCGGTATTTTGTGCATCCTCATAAAGTCTCTCTTGTACTGAGTTAGTAGCACTTTGAAAATTAAGGATTAAAACAGTTGTTAAAATGGTGAGAAGCAGTAGAGAAAGGATAAGAGCTATCTGTTTAAAAAGTGTCATAGTGTATGGAACTCCCCGCTTCATTTTATACAAGTTTATCAATATATAGCTTAATAATGCCCAAAGAGAAATATTAGAGCAGTATTAGTTTATATAACTTGTTTTTTCATTCTTCTTTTTAACTCATCCCATTTTTTATGGGCCTTGTTGTTATTTACTTTTTTTCCATTACCTCTTTGTGCAGCTCTATAAAGAGACTCTCCATTGAAGTTGTAAACTGGGATGAGGTCTTTACGTTTACTTGCAGGAAATATTTTGTAGTTGTAATTCCCTAAAACTAAGGGTTCAGAGTGTGGCGTTTCAAAGTAGGTGAGAACCATATGTGAAGCATTAAAACGCAGTGATTTTACATAAGTAAAAAAGAGCTTTTTAGAATCTACTCCAAGGTAGATAAGGGCAAAATATTTGCTAATCACATAATCTTCACAGTCACCCTTATCTTTGCCTAAAAACTGCCAAGGTGTTGCCCAGTAATCTCTTTTACCATACACTTTCATATCTGAGGCATAGCGAACCTGATTATAGAAGTCATTGACAGCTTTGAGCTTTGCCATGTCATCTTTATCTTTGACCTTATCGAGTGTCTTTTGCAGGTAAAAGAATCTTTTTTTAGCAAAAACCTTATACTTTTTAGTGATTTTTTGGAGTAGTTGAGCCTCCACATAAGGTTTCTCAGCATAAAGAAGATTTGTGAACAATAGAGCCAATACAATTACTTTTAAAAGTGACATAGAGATAATTATAGCTAAGTTTGTCTTTTGTTAAAGCCTGAGGTTCCTGCTTTTGCCTTTGGAGTAAAATCTTGTGCATAGGGTTTAAGGTAAGAGGGAACTGCACGCCCTTTGAGTTTCATCATATCTTGAAGCATTGGTTGTGCTACTTTTTCTGCTGGGAGTTTTTTCACTTCTATTAAGTAGGTAAAAAGAAGTTCACCAAGCCTTTGTAGAGAGATTTTCCATGTGGAAGATGTTTGAGAATATATCCATAAACTAAAAGCATAAAAGTTTTCATACACACTCTCATCTTCCCAAAGTAAAACAATACTATTTTTAAAGTTACCGCTGTTATAAGTTAGATCCCAAAACCTTGCAAAACGTTTCATTGTTTGTATATCGTCAAAACTAAGTTGCTTATTTTTGAGAATATCGTAAGGGGGGATATCGCTATAAACCATCTCAAATGTTTCATCATGGCGTTTTATATGTGTTCCAGAGAGCTTTTTAAGTATGCCTATTTGAATTTCACATTTTGCCATCTCTACTAAAGTGTCTAAGTTCTTTCCAAAACTCTCTAGTGTTTCCCCAGGAAGTCCTACAATGAGGTCAAGATGTATATGTGCATGGGTTTCATTCTCTAAAAAACTAATGTTGCTTCGCATCTTCTCTAAGTTGACTATGCGAGAGATATTGTCAGCTACCTCTAGGTTAAGTGTTTGTATTCCAATCTCAAGTTGTAGTGCTCCATGGGGAAAGAGTTTAATCTTTTCTCTTAGCGAGCTTGGAAAATGGTCAGGTATCACCTCAAAATGGGCAAAATATTCCTCCTCTTTGGCCAAAAAGAAGTCTAAAATACGATTAGCTGTTTTCATATTTAAGTTAAAAGTTCTATCGACAAACTTGAAGTTTCTAGCACCCCTTTGCCAAAGTATCTCAAACTCCTCTAAAATCTCATCTAAGTTAAATGCCCGTACTTTTTCATCCATAGAGGAGAGACAAAATTCACACTCAAAAGGGCAACCTCGTGATATCTCTACATAGATGTAGCGGTTGGCTATATCTTCATCTGTGTAGTATTTATAGGGAAGAGCAATCTCTTTAAGGTTTTCTAAGCACATAGGGATGATTTTTTCTTTTGGTGGCGTTTGTTGAATAATTTGAGAACAAAGTTTATAAAAAGAGGTGTCCCCCTCCCCTTGAATAATAAAATCGGCATCATCAAAATTGACACGGTAGGGGGTGTATGTAACCTCAGGACCACCAAGAACAATAGTTGTTTGGGGGGAGATTTTTTTAACTATATGGATAAGATGAGCCACTTCACTCACATTCCATATGTAAACGCCAATACCTATGATTTTTGGGGAGTGTTTGAGTATATCTTCTGCAATGGTTTGAATTGCATCATTGATACTAAATTCTAAAATTTTACACTCACTTTGGAGCTCTTGCATATTTGCATAGATGTAACGAAGCCCAATGGCACTATGGGTAAAACGTGAATTAAGTGTTGTTAAAATGATTTTCATAAAGGAAGTGTAACATAACTCAGTAGGAGGAGAAAACACTCAAGCTAAATAAAAGGGGAAAAACTTGAGTGTTTAAAAAATTGTTAGTAGGATATAGTCTCGATTATGAAAGGGGGAAAACATAATTGAGATGTGTAATTATAATTATTATAAGTAAATGTTTGGCAAATAGTTTAAAAACTAATTGTTATACTCCTCTAACATTCTATCTAGCTTAACAAATAACTCTTGAGATGCATCTTCCATAACAGAAAAATTTTGTGTAATAAGTTGAGGATGATCATATTTTAATGTAGAGTGCTCTTTTACATATTCAATATTTTTAAAGACACTATCATGCACTACAGCATGTGGTTTGTCCATCTCTTTAAAGGCTTTTGTTGTACCAAAGCGCTCTTTTCCAAGCCCTTGGTACCATAGACCCATACGACAGTGTTTATGATCTGTAAACTCTGTTTGTATCTCTTCGTTTAAAACAGTAGAGTACGCTTTTGATTTAAAGAGGATATGATCCACTTTTACAAGAGTTGTAAAGAGTCTGTTTTGAATTCTTACAGCAGAGCTTGAAGAGTGTTCTGCTAAATCATTGAGCCCTCTAAATGTACCTTCAAAGTTTTGAATAACATCAGAAGAGGCATGAGCAATCTCTGAAATTTCATCAGAGTTGCTTCGCATATCGTTTGCTTCTTGTTGAAGTGTTGATATGGTGATCTCTATCTCATTAGTTGCTTTTTGAGTGCGTTCAGCAAGTTTACGAACTTCATCAGCAACTACGGCAAAACCACGACCATGTTCACCTGCACGGGCAGCTTCTATGGCAGCATTAAGTGCAAGAAGGTTTGTTTGGTCAGCAATATCTTTAATAAGCCCTACAACTTCAGAGATTTCACGTGAGCGATTTTCTAGATTAATGATACCTTCGTGAGAAGAGGCAATTAAATCTACCAGAGAGTTGAGTCTATCTCCTATCTCAATAACACTTGTTAAAGAGTTAGAAGATTCATCTGCAGTACGGCGAGCTACATCTACAATATCTTTAGAGTCCTCAGAAGAGCTAGAGAGGTCATTTTGAATAATAACTAAACCCTCTTCAATCCCTCCACCGAGTTTACTAAACTTGTGAGACATCTCCCCTCTAATTTTTGTTGTATAACCATTTGCAATAGAGCTAATAGCCTTATTGAGCTCTTTCGCTGTGTTTTTAAAGATACCATGAAGTCCAGATACATAAGTTCTTCTGTATGTTTTTCCTACGGCGGCACTCTCTATGGTTGTTGCAGTATCACGCATAAAGGCTTCAAGTTGATCAAGTAGATCATTAAGTGTCCAAGCAAAATCAGATTCTGTTGAGCCATCATTTGGAATATGTGTAATACGATTCTCAAGTTTTCCCTCAGAAGCTTCTTTTAAAACTTTTTGCATCTGTTGAATGACAGGAGAGGAGTTTTTTGTTTGTGAAGAGGGTATAAACAAAGAGATTAAAAGTGCAAGCACTACTACCCCAGCAACTATATAACTACCAATAACAATGGTATAAACGATAACACCTAGAAGGGTGATAAGGAGAAAAAGTGTTTTATTATCCTTGAATGTCGATGATAAGTTCATTGTAACTTACTCCTTTTTCGTGTAATATATTGTTAAGGAGTTCCACCCCTGCTTTGACTCCACCACTTTTTTCAGCTGAAAGCATTTGTGCATAGAGTGGTTTGATAACTTCAAGTGCCTTGTTGTTTGGTTTTCGTCTTACTGAATAGTAACCGATAATACGATTATTGACATCATACGATGGGGTTACATTAGCATAAACCCAATAATCATCCCCATTTTTTGTTTTATTGACAACAAAGGCAAAAATCTCTTCACCATTTTGTACCATGTCCCAAAGTTGTTTAAATACAGCCTTTGGCATATCGGGATGTCGAATAATATTGTGAGGTTTACCTAAAAGTTCCTCTTCTGTGTATCCTGCCATCTCCATAAAAATTTTGTTGACATATGTAAGGCGACCCTTAAGGTCTGTCTTGGAGACAATGAAGTCTTCCTCTTTCATCTCTATCATCATGATATTAGTCCTATAATTTTTCTACCCTGATTGTAGCATAATTGCTTATAAATTTTGGTTACAATTGCAAATGTCGTTTTTATTAAGTGTATTTTATTTTTTTTATTTTGCTATTGTTGGCGTTTACATCATATTTATACCAAAAGTACTAGCTATGAGCGGCTATAGTGGTGTTGAGATTGGGGTTATCTTTGCCGCTTCCCCCCTAGTGCGTTTTTTTCTCCCTTTTGCATTTATGAAAGGGTTTGAACTTAATGCTAAAGTGTTTAATATTGCACTTTTTGTTATGCTTGGAAGTGCCTTCTCTTTTTATCTCTCTTTAGAGCATTTTTATAAACTGCTTCTCTCAAACATAGGCTTAGGAATAGGTCTTGGACTTATCTTACCCTATGTGGAGTTTGTAGCATTAAAGGAGATAGGCAAAGAAAATTATGGAAAAGTACGCCTTTTTGGTTCAGTAGGCTTTGTTCTTGTAGCACTTGTTTTAGTGAAGTTTTTAAGCTCTTCTCAAGTGGCTTTAAACTTTTTACTTTTCTTGACTTTTTGTACTGCATTTATCTCATTTTTTGTAGCAAAAAAAGCAAATATACACACAAGGGAAAGAGAAGAAGAGTGCTCAAGTAAAGAAAATATTTTTCAAGATTATAAGTTGTGGATAGGCTTAACACTGATGCAGGTGAGTTTTGGTTCTTTTTATAATTTTTTTACTATCTACGAAACAGCACATGGAATAAGCTTAGATATGACCATCTATCTCTGGAGTTTTGGTGTTTTATGTGAGATTGTTATGCTTTACTTTCAAGGAGGATTTTTACAACAAAATCTTCTCAACATACTGAAACTCACAACACTAATCTCGTCGTTAAGATGGGGTTTACTCTTTGTTTTTCCAGAGAATCTACCCTTGCTTTTTTTCTCGCAATCTTTACATGCCTTTAGTTTTGCACTTTTTCATACTGCAGCGATTAGCTACTTACATAAAATATATAAAAACAAAACATTAGCACAACAACTTTTTTCTGGACTTACTTATGGTTTAGGGGGACTTTTAGGGGCACTCTTTGCGGGGTATATATATGAGTACTTTCAAACATATCTCTTTTTGAGTTCTGCTTTGTTAGCATTGATCTCGTCTGGATTTTTAGAGTTATGGAGTAGGGATAAAGCCTCAAAAAAGAGACTTTAGTTGTTAATAATCTACGATGATACCAACAGTAAATGTTGTATCTGTGCGTTTTTTATCACCTGGTTGATTCACATAATCAAGCTTGTAGCTTACACCGGCTGAAAACATATCGCTGATTTTTGAAGAGAAACCAGTTTTAGAGTAGATAAAATAGTTTTGTATATCTTCTGAATCAACTCTATAGCTTGCTTCTTGATCAAATTTTAAATTATCTAAGATCTGCCAAGTATAGACAGCTTTAGCTCTCAGTGATGCATAATCACGAGAGTTATATGAGATAGTTTTAGAAGGGTCTATCCCAGTAGTATTTGGATAAGTGACTTTTGCTCCAGTAGAAGTGTAAGTCTCATCCATCTTTTGATCAAGAGAATAAAGAATATTTCCCTCTAAAGAGAGCTTGTGTTTCTCATTTTTAATTGCCTTGTATTTCGCACCAGGACCAGTATAGAACTGGTAATCAAAAGAGGAAAACTTATCACGTTTATAGCCTGTAAGATAATCAAAAGCAAAACGTTCTGTGATTTGGTAATCATACTCTAGTTCTGTAAAAAACTTGTTTTTGCTTTCTACATTATTGTCTGTTGCATATTGAGCATCTAGTAAAAGTGTAAAGTAGTGTTTATCCCAGTTCTTTTTAATCTTAGAATCAAGGTTAAAAGTTTCTGTTTTTGTATTACCACCAGTAGAGATATACCCTAGCTCTGTATGTGTAACAAACTCATTTTTTGTTACTTTCACTGCTGGTTTTGGTTTTGGTAAAAGAGCCTGAAGCTCTTTTATTTTTGCTTCAGCTGCTTCTTTTGCAGCTTGAGCTTTGGCAATCTGCTCTTGTATCTGTTGAGCATTTGGAGTAGCTACTTCATCTGCTAATGCAAATGAAGAGCTTAGAAGTGCTGCAACTAAAAGAGTTTTAGTCATTGTTTTCCTTTGTCATATGAACATCCATTTGTGGGTATGGGAAAGAGATCCCTTTTTCATCAAATGTAAGTTTTACTTTTTCTATAAGTTCAAAATGAACATCCCAATAATCAGCACTTTCAACCCATGAACGTGTAAGAAGGTTTACAGAAGAATCACCAAGCTCACCTACTGCAACAAATGGAGCAGGGTCTTTAAGGATTCTATCATCAGATTCTATGATCTCCATAAGAGTTTGCTTCGCAAGTTTAAGGTCATCATCATATCCAATACCAAAAGTTAAATCAATACGACGTTGAGGTTTGTTTGAGAAGTTGGTAATATTTCCACTAATAATTGATGAGTTTGGCACGATAATAGTACGGTTATCAACAGGGGAGATAATAGTAGAGAAAAGGTTGATATCATCTACTGTACCTGTAGCTCCACCAGCATTAATAAAGTCACCAACCTTAAATGGTCTAAAGATGATGATTAAAACTGCCGCACCTATGTTTGAAAAAGAGCCTTGAAGTGCTAAACCAACAGCAAGTGATGCTGCACCTAGAACTGCAATAAATGAAGTTGTATTTACTCCAAGTGCATTTAAAGAGGCAAGAACTACCATCATTAAAAGTGCAAAGTAAACTAAACTTTCACTAAACTCTACGAGAGTCTTGTCAACATTTGCATTAAGCATAAGTTTTTTTACTAGTGCTGTAAGTTTGTTCACTGCCCATTTACCAATCATAAAGATAAGTATTGCTGAGATGATTTTTAAACCATACTCACTTGCATAGACTATTGCCATATCTGTGTATTTTGAAATATCCATTGTTTTCTCCTGGGAAATATAATGCGTGATTATAACTAAACACTAATGAAGAATCAGTGATGATTTTTCAAGGTTTATTTTTTCAATATAACGAGAAAGGGCATATAGTTCTGTTTGATGAGATCGAATCTTGTAAAGTAAAGGTCTGTATTTGAGGTAATTTGCCCACACTTTTTGACTCTGTTTTGCTCGACCGCGTTTATAAAGCTCAAAACTTACAGCTGCATTGATAAAACCTTTAAGCAGTTTTACATCATGGCTCTCTTCAAAACGTCGAGGAAACCAAGCCTCTTCTAGTGCTTCATGTGCATCATAGTAGCGTTGCTCCTCGATGCATTGTATGTAGTTTTCGATTTTACTCTTCATCTAAAACCATCATGTTTTTTCTCCAGTAACCTCGTCCACCCCTCAGAGATATGCAGTGGTGTTTTGGAAACTTTGCTTTATACTCTTTGAGTCTATCGAGTGTTGCTTTGCCTGTATCGCAGTAAAAAACAAAAATAGTTCCCTCTGGATATTGTTGAAGTTCGTAAGGATTATATACTGTAGTTTGTGCTTTTTCAATGGGGGAAAGGATTGTATCTACAAGAACTACATCTATGCCATCTTTTGCAAGTTTTATTTTATTTTTTAAGAACTCCTCTTGAGTCCATTCATTTGGGTAATTCATGGTAAAATTATAATCATATGAAATAAATTTAGGCTAAAATACTTTATGGCAAGAAAAAAGAAAAAAAATACAAAGATAAACCAGAAAATTAAATACTATTTTGACGATGATCCTTTTGATGTAGGGATAGAGAGAGTTCCTGCTGAGACACTTAGTGAGCTCTTTGCAACACTTGGTATCTATGATGTGGAGCATAACAAAAACCTTTTACTCAAAACAATTAGAATGATTTGGAGTGAGGCTGATGGTGGGTATAGGGAAGATATACTTAACTTCTTTGAGGCAAATGGTGTTATATACCCATCAGATAAACCAAAAGAGCCTAGTTTTGATAGAGAAACAAAGATAGAATCACTTTTAGCAGAACTAGATGTGAGTGATGAAGAGGCATTTTTACTCACTCAAGCATTTTCAAGTGTAAGAAGTAAAAAGATTACCATACAAAAGATGGAATCAAAACTTCGTCATATCCGTTTTGATATGAAAAAAGAGCGACTTGAAAAAGAGTTAGAGGGAAGTTTTGATATTGATGATAGTTTCGAGTTTAATGCTTCATTGAAGTATGAGCTTTATGATCAAAGCTTTCATAAGATATTAACTCTGAACACTAAGCCTTATGCTTATGAGTATATTGAAGAAACCCCTTTTGAAGAGATAGCACAAAAGATTAATCAAGATAAACTTGAAACTGTAGAGAAAAAGCAAGAGCAGATTAATGCTTTTATAGCATCTCTGAAAGATCCACACTCTTATCTAACAAAAGAGCAGATAGTGACAGCACTTAGAGCTTCACCTCCCAAAACAAAGCTCTCTTACCCACTTATAGGGGTGAAGATTCTCAAAGAGATTATCAAACAAAAGATAGATGTTGATTTTATAGAGCTACATGACCAAGAGGTGGTCCTTCGTGTGCATGAAGAGATACTACTCCCTCACTCTGAGCGAAAATTCTCTTATATTTTAGAGTTGCATATTGAGCTTGATGGTCTTTTAGAGGAGATATGGAACTCAAGAAGATTTAATTTTGATGCAGTTTTATCTCATGCAAAACAGGAGCAGGAGGAGCACTTTTTAGAGGAGCTCCATGCCTTAGTAGCAGAGTGTGGAAAGTATGCAGAACTCTTACACTTTAGTGATGAAGAGTTATATGAAAAGGTGTATGAATTCTTACTTGAACTTGTTCCACCAACACTTAATATCACCCCAAAGATAGTGAGAAAAACAACACGGATCTTTATCTACAATATACATGAACAGCTTATTAAAAAGCAACGCCAAGAGCTTTTAAAACGCACTATTCGTGATTTTAAAAACCTTTTTCCTATGGCAAGGGAGATGCGAAGAAAGCTTACTCTTCATATAGGGCCAACCAACAGTGGTAAAACCTATACGGCGATGCAAAGACTCAAAGATGCAGATACAGGCTACTACTTAGCACCTCTGCGTTTACTCGCTCTTGAAGGGTATGAAAACCTTAAAGCTCAAGGGATAGAGAGCTCTCTTATAACAGGAGAGGAGCAGATTATTGATGATGAGGCAACTCATATAAGCTCCACTATAGAGATGATGAACTATGAGGTTGATGTAGATGTATGTGTCATCGATGAGGTGCAGATGATAGATGATCGGGACCGTGGTTGGGCTTGGGCAAACGCCATCATTGGTGCTCCTGCAAAAGAGATCATTATGACTGGAAGTTCCAACTCGAAAGAGGCTATTATCGCTCTTGCTGAGTACCTTGGTGAGGAGCTTGAGATTATAGAGTTTGAGAGAAAAAATCCTCTGACACTTCTTGATGATGCAACTGATATTAAAGATGTAGAACCAGGCACTGCCATCATCGCGTTTAGTCGTCGAGATGTTTTACGTCTTAAGCAAAATTTTGCTCCTTACTTCTCTGTAAGTGTTGTCTATGGTAACCTCTCTCCTGAAGTACGTCGTGAAGAAGCACGCCGTTTTAGAGCAGGAGAAACGCAGATACTTGTTGCAACAGATGCCATAGCAATGGGGATGAACTTACCAATAAAAACCATCCTTTTTTCAAAAGCTGAAAAGTTTGATGGGATTACACAAAGAAATTTGCTTCCAAGTGAGATCCATCAGATCGCAGGAAGAGCAGGGCGCTACGGACTCAATGAAGAGGGCTATGTAGGAGCTCTTTATAATGATGTGCTTAAAATTGTAAAGAAAAATTTCTACAAAGAGGCAAAAACTATCACTATCCCTTTTAAGGTGATGGCAAATATTGAGCATATTAAACTTGTGGCGAGTATCTTAGAAGAAAATTCTATAGAGGAGATTCTAAAGTTTTTTGTTGAAAATATGGAGTTTAACGGGCCTTTTTATGCTGCAAATCTTGATGATATGCTGGAGGCTGCTGTCATTATAGATAAGTATGATTTAGATATAGCGATGAAATACCATCTCTCCTGTGCTCCACTTACACTTAAGTCTCCATACATTGTTGAGTCTTTTGAAAATTATATCATCTCGCTTCAGAAAAAAGAGGAAGTACACTATAAGGCTCCAAAACTTCCAGGGGCTTATGCTCAAACATCTGAAGAGCTTCTTCGTGCAGAAGATATGGTCAAAGAGATATCTCTTTACTTGTGGCTTTCATATCGGTTTGGGGAGTACTTTGTAGATGAGCAAAAAGCAAGAGCATATAGAGGAGTTCTTAATAAGTATATAGAGGAGACACTACAACAAAGTCAACTTGCAAGAAGTTGTAAACTTTGTGGTACACCACTACCACATAACTCGAAGTATAGTATCTGCCAGAGATGTTTTAAGAAGAACTATACCCATAATAATTCCAATGGGTATAGACGTGGAAAGAGAAGGTAGCCTAACTTTTAAATTCGTTGATCGTCTCTTGGAGAGATGAGGCCACTTCTACTAAGCGTTTTAAGTCACTCTCAATGCTGATTACACTTGTTCCATTAGCACCAGAGAGGGCTTCAATATTTGCAATATCGTCAATAATCTCTTGTATATTGTTAGACATCTCTAAACTGTCTTTTTTAGATTCACTAGCAACAATACTTGATGTTGTAATTGCTTCACTTGTTGTATCTATCTTAGCATTTACCTCTTGAGAGATCTGTGTAAGACTTTCTATATTTGTAGCATTATGGTTCATCTTATCACTTACATCATTGATAGATTGAACGATGGTACTCACACTCATATCTATCTCTGTAAGAGATTTTTGAGTACGCTCTGCAAGTTTACGTACTTCATCTGCAACCACTGCAAAACCACGACCATGTTCACCCGCACGAGCAGCTTCTATGGCAGCATTAAGGGCGAGTAAGTTGGTTTGTTCTGCAATATCTTTGATAACATTAAGAACATCTTTGACTTGATCAGCATTCCCTTTAAGACCTGAGAGCTCCTCTGCGAGTTCATTTTCTATCTCTACAAAAGAATTTACTTCATCACTAAGTGAACTGAGTGAGTCTCTCGCTGTATCGAGTTCTTCTCTGGCAGTCTCTACCATTTTTTGAGTCTCTTCAGCTGTCTCTATACTCTTAGCAATAATATCTTTTACAGTACCACCTTTAAGAGTTGTTTGAGCTACAATCTCTTGTTCTTGTTGTGTTCCTTTACGGATGACATGACTTGCGAGCTCTATCTCTGAAGCGATTTCACTATTTTTCTCTCCAAGGCTTTTAACATCATTGATAGTCCCTTGAATCATCTCTATAAATTTATTGACCTCATTGGCCGCATCGCCAAACTCATTTCCTTTTTTATGCTCAAGGCGTTTTGTTAAATCTTTATCACCACTCACAAGGGAGGCGATACGCTCTTTAAGGTTTTCAAGAGGACGGAAAATCTCTTTGATAAAAAAGATAGCAGAGATGATGGCAAATAAGATACCAGCAATAAGAAGAGAGATGATAAGTGTCATATTTGTTTCAGAGATAGCTGCATCATTTGCATCAAGTGATATGATGAGATCTAGTGCACCAAGTGTATACCCTACTTGTGCATTGTAATGGCAAGAGAGACAACGCTCCTCTGCAACCATAGGCTTAATCATACGGATGGTATGGTGTCCATTCTCATTTTTTTCTATAATCTTTGTTGATTTATTTTGGAGTACATCTCGAATTAAAGGATCTGTTGTATATTTTTCATCTGGAGCATAAACCTCTAATACAGCTTGAGACTTTGTGATATTGAGACCCTCAATACCCTCTATGCTTTTTGCATTTTCAAAGGCTTGAGCAACGATTTGTGGATCTCCCATCATCATACTTCCTGTCATTGTTTGGAAGATAGACTCACTTAACATCTTTAGAGATTTTTTTGTTGTATTGTTAGAGAGGGTATGGAGTGTTGTTGAGAGATAATAACTGATTCCAAAAAGCCCTAAAATACTCAATGAAAGGGTAGCTGCAATAACTTTTGACTTGACTGAATTAAACATTAGAATTCCTAGCTAGTATAATTAATAGTTAATTGTAGCTAAAAAATGTCTTTATATTGTCTTAGCTCTTTTTTCTCTACTTTTTAATTAAGATTTAGTTTTCATTTGTTACAATCTTATCACAAAGGTTTCTTTAAAAATATATAGTAAAAGTAAATTTTTAGGGATATCTTGAAATTATTAGTAGGATATAGATATGAAAATATTATTAGCATTAGGTGCGGTTGCACTTTTAAGTGTTGGGGCAATGGCATCTGAGCATGGAAAACATTGGGGCTATGAGGGGCATAGTGGTCCAACAAATTGGAAAGAGTTTTCCAAAACTTGTGGAACAGGACATGCACAATCACCGATAAATATCATTCCAGGTAAAACAGTTTCTATGAACCATCAGTATGATTTAGATTTAAGTGAAGATGTTCATACAGAGGCAAAAGTTATTGATAATGGTCACTCTATTAAAGTAACACCAGCTCAAGGTGGAACAATTACACTTCATGGGGAGAAGTTTAAACTTTTACAGTTCCATTTTCATGGTAAATCTGAGCATACTATCAATGGTAAACGCTACGATATGGTAGCACATATGGTACACCAAAACCCTAAAACAAAACAGCTTGCTGTTGTAGCTGTATTTTTTGTAGAGGGGAAAAACAATCCAATGTTAGATAATATTCTTGGAAATATAGGTGGGGAGATTCGTGTAGATCCACAAGATTTACTTCCTGATGATACAGCACACTATTACCACTATGTGGGTTCATTAACAACTCCACCATGTTCTGAAAATGTACAATGGTACCTGTTAAAAACACCACAAACAGCTTCAAAAGAACAGATAGAAGCATTTAGAAAATATTATGTAGATAATGAACGCCCTGTTCAAGAGCTTCATGATAGAAAGATTGAGAGTAAATAACTCTCAATCGTAAAAGACTTAGTGTCTTTTACCTTGTTGTACTAGTTCAATGTCTTGATCTTTCATATACATTGGACTGTATGGTCCAGCAGGAAGAGTATAGATGAGTCTAGCATTAGCAACTTTAGCATACTTAACATAATCAGCAGCAGCTGTATTTATAGCTGTTGCTATAGCTTTTACAAGAAGACCAGCGAGACTCCCTCCACTATTTCCACCACTTAAGTCAACAACTACTGTACCAGTATATCTCCAAAGCACTTCATTTGTTGTTGTAGAAACAATTTTTGAAGAGATTGAAACTGTAAGTGAAGAAGCGATAACAGCATAAGAAACATCCCACTTGTTAATAGTTGTAAATAAAACAGTATCAGCTCCAAAATATTCTTTAAATTTTGATAAAGGCATATTGTAAAGAATTTCTGTATCGTAAACACCCTCTTGCTTCATAATATCTGAAACCATCTCTGTAGGGAAAGTATAGTAACCCATCAATGCAAAAGGCATCTCTACCGTTGTCATATAGTAGTCTTTTGCTTGTGCATCCGTAGAGTTATTCATAGGTGGTAAGATAAGAATAGAGCGAGGTTGCTCCTCATACATTTTAGGAAATGCAGTTCCCTTTGTGACCATGGCTGGTCCACAACCTGACAGTACTAAAAGAGAGGCTAGTGAAGTTAAAAGGAGTAGTATTTTACTTTTCATCTGTATCTCCTTCAAGTGCATCTATCTTTTGGATCAGTCTATCCATAAAGTGAGTTGCTTCAGGGTAGAGTGTTTTTTCTTTTATAAAGTTTTGTTTTGCCATCTTAGTATTTCCTGTTTTAAGGTAGATATATCCAAGGTTAGCATACATCCCTGGTGCTACTCTATCTGAGCTACCATCGTCAGCATCTTCTATAGCTTGCTCTATCGCTTTTTGAAGCTCTAGTTGTGTCTCTGGACTCATGTTTTTTTTGTAGTTGTAGTACTCTTGGGAATAGTCACCGTAATTATAAAGAGGCTCTTTTGAAGAACATCCACTTAGCACAAACGTCATTGCAGCTGCACTTATAAGAATTATATTTTTTACCATTATCTAACCTCTATCTCTTTTGCTATGCCATCACTAACATAAACTTCTCTTTGAACTTTTAGTTCACCATCTCTATATACTTCAACAAGGTGTTTACCTGGCTTAATAGCATACTGGTTATCACGACTTGGTTCTACACTAAACTTTTCTCCACCATCAATAGATACTTTTACAGACTTATCAGAAGAGCTGAAACCTGTAAAGTAAAAGTATGATTTCGCTGCTGCAGTAGAGACACCCTCTTTGTAGCCACAAGCACTAAAACTAAGAAAACCAAAGCTTATAAGTGTTAATAATAAATACTTCATTATTTATCCCCTTTTTCGATGTAGAGTTTTGAAAAATCTTTTGCTTTGATATATGAATCGATATTGCCATCTATCACTTGAGCTAATGAAACTTCACTTTCTGGTGTATCACCAAGTGTTGCTACCACTTCAATATCTGCAACTTTTTTTCCAGGAAGTGTAATCATCATATTTGTTTGTGGGTTTTTAACCTTTTTTCCCTCTTTATAGAGCTCAAAAGTATCACCAACTTTAATGTTTTGGCTCTTTCCACCAGATGTGATGAGATTACCATCTTCATAGCCAAGGATGTAGCCTCTCCATGGTTTGTCAAGCATATTTTCTATGATGTTTGATGCAAGATCAGAGATAGCTGCATCGATAGCTTTGTCATTGAGTTGGCCATTATATCCAGCCTTGTCTCCAACACCCATTACAGTACCTGCTTCGCTATAAGCAGTTCCTTTACCCTCATCTGAGTAGATAATTTGGCCAGTATGTACATCAACGATACGAATATGTACTTTTGCAAAGGCTTCTTGCTTTTTTACACGACTAAAGAGCCCAACATCACTTACCTCTTTACGACCAAACTCTGTAATAGAACCGATGATAATGTAGTCTGCTGCATTGCCAAGTGAAGAGGAGTTCCCCATCTTAAGTTCTTTCTCAATCTTAGATAAATCAGCACGCTCAAGCATGATAAATTTACCTGTAGCAAAAAGCTTGTTAGATAAGATATCCATCGCTTGTTTTCCAATGCGATCATTATTTTTGTCTATAAAAAAACTTTGACCATAGCGAGTTTCGTTACTAAAACGAGCGATAGCTACCTTTCTTTTTAAACCTTTTGGTTCATCTTTTTTAACACTTAGAGTCTTACTGACCTCTTTTTGTGTACTTTGTGGTGTTTCATGTGTTTTTGTCTTTTGCATAGTGGCACAGCCACTGAGTAAAAGAGACACACCAACAGCACTAAGTAAAGTCTTTTGAATCATATTGTTCCTTTTTGGTGAAATTTATTTGTGAGAGTATATCAGTTCAAATCTTATAAAATTATTTCAAAAGTGTCTGAATAGTGAAGTTTTGTAGCAAAAGCCTCTTGAAGAGGAATATTTTGAGTGATATGAATCATAGTTTTTATCACTCCTGCATGGCACACTATAAGTATATTTTCTTTTTGAGTTTTGGCAATAACCTTATAAAGGTAGTTTTTTATTCTTTTTACATAGGCAGTTACATCTTCCCCATCAAGAACCTTGAGCCATTGTTCAAAGTTTTGATACTCAAGACCGCTAGCGATAATCTCATCAAAACTCATCCCCTCATGTTTCCCCCAAGATTTTTCTCGTAGCTCTTTTGTGTAGATAATCTTTTGTTTTGTGAGATTAAAAGCTTGGAGTGTTTGTTTAGCACGAAGTAGGTCTGAGCAGTAGATGGCATCAAAGGGAATCTCTTTGAGCTTTTTTCCTAACTTTTTGGCATCCTCAAACCCTTTTTTAGAAAGTGGGATGTCAATGTGCCCATTGTAACAGTGTTGGTATCTCTCTATTACTTCAGAGTGGCGTACAAGTGTAAGTCTCATGGGAGTTGTGTAAAGATGAGATAGTTAAGAAGTACAAGCTCACTCATCTCAATGATAAAACCATAAATATCACCACTTAATCCCCCTAAACGCGAGGAGAAAAACTTTGCACAGAGAATAAGTGTCACAAAAGAGAGAAGCAGCAGTATAAAAGATGAGCTAAAAAGTGTTAGCAAAAGGACGAAAAGAGATGCTACCCCCACTTGCCAAAATTTGAGCTCTTCTTTGGCTAAAAGCCCCATCCCCCCACCGATATAGTTGCCAAAATAGATAGCAAGTGTGGCATTGAAACGTGAAAGCATTAATATGATAGGGAGAAGGTAATAGGCATCAAAATAGATAATAGAGGAGAGCTTAAAGAGTAAAAAGACAAGGGTGAAAATCATCCCCATCCCACCAATATGGCTATCTTTCATCACCTCTAAGGCTCTCTCTTTTGGGACAAAAAGTCCATCTATGGTATCGCTGAGTCCATCAAGATGTAAGGCACCAGTTAGTGTAATCCATAAAACAAAGATGATAACAGCGAGATGGATTGGTGGAGTGTAAGGCATTAAAAAAACTGAGGTTTTCCATAAAATAATCCCAATGATAAACCCAACAAGGGGGTAAAACATTGCACTATAGCCATTGATCCCTTTAAAAAAATCATGCACCTTAAAAAAAGGGATGATGGTGAGCATAGAGAATGCTAAAGCAAAGCCTTTGAGGGGTTTCATTTGAGTCTCATTTGCAGTCCAGCTGTCACCTGAAACACTTCATCACAACTTTTGGCAAGTTTTTGAGCAATGATGCCACTCAGGTTGACATACTCACGAACAAGTTTATGCTCACTCACGACAGAACAACTAACATCTTGAAGTACAAAGACTAGATCAAGATCTAATTTACATAAACTTTCTATCTCTTGGAGTATCTGAGTATGATTTTTTTTATGATGAAGCATATTGTTGAGCCACATACTTAAACACTCAACTAACACATGCTCACCTTGGAGTTTTGTTAGTGTTTGTGTGAGTTCAAGAGGCTCCTCTATAGTGTGAAATGTATCTGAGCGCTGGCGTTTGTGCTCTTGTATCTTTTCTTGCATCTCTTTATCGATAAATTGTGTTGTTGCAAGATAGTAGGGCTTTTTCTTTGCAAGATTTAGGGTGTACTCTTCCGCTAGAATACTTTTTCCACTTTTGATACCACCAAGAAAAAGAGTTTTCATCTACATCATCTCATACATAATGAGCTCTATGGCTTCTACAACTTCTTTATTTGTAAGCTCATTTACATGGGCATAGGCGAGGGCTGCACCTGCACCCACTCCCTCTTTTGCTTCACCCTCATCATACTTTTTCAGTACTGGTATCTCCGCCTCAGCAAAGCTAAACTCTGTATAGATGGCATGGGGAGTATAGCTGAGTTGTTCTAGTATGTGTTTGATATTTGAGTTCTTATCATTTGCTACCCATGCAGTTGTAGCAAGTGTAAGGTTCTCAGATTTTAGGCGCATTAGAACATCTTCACGCAGGGTGTCAGCAACAAGTAAGCAGGCTGCCATCTGTGTCCCACCTGCAAGAACTACATGAAAACGTCGTGTGGCTTCGAGTAAGAAACCAGCACAAAAGATGAGCATATTATCACTTACGATAGAGAGTTTTTCAAAGGTCGTCATCTCATCGTCTATAAGAGAGAGTGCAGAGTTGATTGTTTGGGAGCGAACATCATCTGGTACATCTAAAAAACTAGATGAGAAATCATCACGAAGATCATAACCAAGAGCAAGAGCTGTGGCGGTGGCTGTTGTTGTTCCACTTGGTGTAGATTCTCCTAAGATGAGATAGTTTCCTTGAAGTTCATAACTTTTACCAAAGGCCATCCCTTTTGCAAAAATCTCTTTTGCATTGATATTTGCACCTTTTGCAATTGAGTCTGATGGGCTGATACCAAAGGAGTGCAGAGAGGTTTGTTGAGGTGGTATCTCTAGTCCAAGATCGAGTGTTTCTATGGTACTAAAGGCACAAAGATTGTGTACTCCACGGGTGATGAGCGCAGGGGTAGGTACACCCGATGGCGTTTCAGCAATCTCTGGCATAGAAAAAAGTTTTTGAGTTGTTATAAATTCTGCATCAAGTGTTGGAGTATAAGGGATTTTCCCCGGGATTCCAGCTTGCGTAATCCCTGGTATCTCACAAGTTTTTGTAACACTTGCAGCGAGTAGAAAGTCGGCTCTTCCCTGTGGGAGAGTATCCTCTTTATGAGTAAAAATATTTAATGTTTTCATAAAGGGATTATAACAAAAAGCCTATTTACACACCCATGAACAGTTCTTACAAAGACGTTCTTTGTTGCGTTTGGCATCCTTACTCCCTTGTTGGGAAGCTTGAGAGTAGAATTGATAAGCCATTGTTTTATTCATTGCTACACCTTTGCCATTTTCATACATAAGGGCAAGATTGTTTATCGACTTTTCACTCGAATCCTCTTTAAAACAAGTAAGTGCTTTCTCCCATGAGTTTGCTTTGTAATACATATAGCAGGCATTGTATTTCGCTCCAGCAATAGGGTGCTTATTGTCTGCAGCTTTTTCGTAGTAGTGGGCAGCTTTTGTGTAGCTTTGTTTTACACCATGCCCCTCAGCATAGCATTGTGCCAAGAGGTAGTTAGCCTCAATATAGCCATTTTGTGCCGAGAGAGTATAAAAATAGAAAGCTTTTTTGTAGAGTTCATTTTTTTCATGCTGTTTTCTGTAGGGTGATTGTGCTTTTGTGCTATATCTTTCTGCTTCTTGAAACTCTAATCGTGCAAGTGTTTTTGTTTTTTGTTCTGTCAGTGTTTTATGGTACTTTTTTCCTATAGAGATTAATTGTGTTTGTAAACTTGGATTTTGAATATATAAAATGGCATTAGGATCTTTTCTTACAGCAGCTATCTGTACCTCGATGCTAGGGTTTTGAAAGAGTCTTATATAACGAACATTTTTGCTAATTGCGGCTAATCGTACTTTTTGTGAATTTGTTTGTGCAATACACTTTAAAATGCCATTATGTTTTTGAATAGCTTGAATCTGTACAACTTCAAAACGATTTTTGGGTTTGATTTGACAAAGTGAATTTTCATCTGTCTTAACTGCTGCAAGTTGTACTTTTAAACTAGGGTTTGCAAAGTTTTCAATATAAGCAGGCTCTTGTTTTACAAGTGCTATTTGCACCTTTTGACTTGGTTGTTTGATGTAGTGTGCCAACTCGGTATGGTTTTGCAAAGCTGTAATCTGTTCATCTTCTGAGAGAGTATTGATAGTTTGTGGTGTTGGCTGTCCACAGCCTGTCAGTCCAAGCATTAAAGTGACGATAAAACTGGTAAATAAAATGTTTTTTAACATTATCTTCTCTTTTTCAATATTTTAGGTTTGTGATTTTAGCAAATTAAAGATTGTGCCTTATTGAAATGCCCTTTTTATTTATAAAATTTTTAGAGCCTCTGTCACATCTCTAGGTTTTATCTCTTCTCTACCCTCTCCAAAGTAAGGCTTCTCTTTGAGTTTTCCAAAGTAAGATGTTGCTCCTCCAAGCTTTACACCAAGGGCGAGAGCTAAGGCGGTTATAGGATGACCAGCATTGGGGCTTTCATGTTTTTTACCATCTTTGTAAAAGGCAAAAATATTTCTTTTTTTTGCAAAAAGCATAATAAGAACAGCTGTTAAACGCGAGGGGATATAGTTGAGAATATCATCTAATCTTGCAGCCGCTTTGCCAAAGTTTTCATAGCGTTCATTTCTATAACCTACCATAGAATCCATAGTATTGACAGCTTTATAGATGATGATTCCAGGGAGATTAAAAAGGGCAAGGTAAAAGAGTGGGGCTACCACTCCATCACTTAGATTTTCTCCATAAGTTTCTAAAGAAGCTTTGTATATATCACTTTCACTCATATCCTCAGTATCACGACTTACAAGCATCGCAATAGCTGCTTTTTTGTCTTTGGCCGATATAACATTAAGTATACTTTTACGAAGCATATTGTGGGCTATAAACATAGAAGCAATGAGTGAGCTGAAAAAGATGTTGATTGGTGTTGCAAGAGTGTCTAGGTAGAGGTAAAGTGCTCCAGCAAAAAAACCAACAATGCTTAAAACAAAAATAACTAACAAAACGCCACGAGTAATGGAATCTTTATAAAACTTCTCTTCGAAAAACTCTATAAGCTCTCCCATAAAAATAACAGGATGTTTTATAAAAGAAAATTCTCCAAAAATTCGGTCAATAATATATGCAAATAGGGTGATTAGAAGATTATTCATAAAGTGCCTTTGTGATGGTTTTCATATCTATATGGGTGTCGATATGTTGAGCGAAGTTGGCAATTGCCTTTGCCTTAAACTCTTTAAAGTTATAGCCTTGGTAGTTCTCATTGAGTTGAGTAAAAAGTTTGTAACGAAGTGCATCACTTTCAAAGATGCCATGAACAAAAGTACCGTAGATATTTTGCTTTTGCTTAGCTCTTTTTTTACTCACACCATTATGGATCTCATAACCCTCTACCATTACACCAAAGAGGTTGTAGCATCCTTTTTGGACAATCTTCTCTTTTTGAAAAACAACCTCCCCTTTGAGTCGTCCAAAAGTTTTTATCTCTTTTATTTTACTCTCCACCTCAAAGGGGTCTAAAATCTTCTCAAACATCATCTCATAACCACCACAAATAGCGATGATTTTTTGTTTTTTATCTTTGAGTTTCTCCTCAAATCCTCTTTGTTTAAGCCACTCAAAATCATCTATAACTCTTTTACTTCCAGGTATGATGAGTGTATCACAAGAGGCTATCTCACTAGGGTTTGTGATAAAGCTCAGCTCTATCTCTTTATCTACCACAAGGGGTTCAAAGTCTGTAAAGTTAGAGATATGGGGTAGTTTTATCACTCCCACTTTGATGATGGCATTTGAATTCTCTTGAGAGTAGTTCATTAGTGAAGCTGAGTCTTCAAAACCAAGGTTAAAGGGTTTGTATGGCACAACACCAAGTACAGGAATCTTAAACTCGTTCTCTATAATACTCACACCCTCATCAAAAAGACTCATGTCTCCTTGAAATTTATTGACAATTACCCCTATTACATTTTTTTGAAGTTTTTTTGGTAAAAGATTGTAAACACCATAGATTGAGGCAAAAACACCTCCCCTTTGGATATCAGCGACTAAAATAATCTTCGTTTGAAACTCCTGGGCAACATAGATGTTGGAGAGATCTTTATTCATAAGATTAAGCTCAACAGGACTTCCAGCACCTTCAGCTACGATACAATCAAACTCTTGGAGAAGATTTGTAAATGCTTTTTTCACAATAGGGCGGAGTTTTTTCATATTGCGGTAGTATTCCCATACATCGGTATCGCCTATGCTTTTACCATTGAGAATCATATGAGCTCTACTTGCTCCACCAGATTTAAGTAAGATGGGGTTAAAGTCAGCTCGTGTTGGAAGCTCTATCGCTTCTGCTGCAAAGGCTTGGGGGATGGCAATTTCTCCATTTTCCTTATCTGTGACAACAGAGTTGTTGGAAACATTTTGTGCTTTAAATGGGGCAACATTAATCCCTTTTTTATGAAGAAGATAGGTGATAGAAAATGCGAGAGTAGATTTACCTGCATCGCTACTTGTGCCGAAAATACTAAGGGAGTTCATCTGTATTCTTTTTCTGCAATTATAGCATGGGAAAGTATACATACAATCTACAGATTTCAACGAAATTTACCATAGATTGTAGAGATATAATTCTTCATCACAATCTAAGGACAATTAATGCAGAGAAAAGATATTGTAAGTCAAGTGGTGGCTGCTCGTTTGGCTCATGCAAAATGGGTGCGAAGAGCAAAACATCTTATAGAAAATATGCCGGTAACTTCAGGGATGATACCTATAGACTCTACAGAGTGTGAGTTTGGAAAATGGTTTTACGCTGAAGGTTTAAAATATAAAAACATGCCTCAACTCAAGGCTGTCTTAGATAAGATTGACAGATTACATGAAGAGATACACAATGTCTACCTTGATATCTATAAAATTTATTTTGTTGAGTTGAAACGTTCATGGTTCATGTCTAAGATTATAGATGGACGTAAAGAAGCATCCTTGGAGCAACAAAAAGCTGCATATAGACACTACATAAGACTCGAAGATGTTTCTGTATTGCTTATGAAAGAGTTTGATCTTTTTGAGAGAACTTTGAAGAATGTAGAGATGAAAGAGCTTCAAAAGTTACTATAGATCAATCCTATACCCAAATCCAAAAATATTTTTAATAATATTTTTTGGGAGCTTCTTTCTGAGTGTCTTGACTAGTGTCTTAAGGCTGTCTTGTCTTGATGGGTAGGCACTTCCCCATACCTGTGTATAAATTGTTTCATAAGTAAAATCGCGTTTTATATTTGAAAAAAGTAAGCTTAGCAAGGCTCTTTCTTTGTTTGTTAAGAGAATCTCCTTGTCTTGAAAAAGAAGCTTGTTTTCAAAAGAGTTCCAGTAAAAATCCTCATCGAGTTTTATAGAATCTGTCCGTATTCTGGAGGTTTTTCTTATCTCTAACATCAATCTTTGAACAGTGTATTCAAGTTTTTCTTTTGGGATAGATTTGAGAATATAGCCATCTAGTTGTTCATACAGTAAGTTGGCAAGTTGTATATCTTGTGTGCGTAAAGTTGTCATCTTTCGTAGTTCTCCTTGAGATTGATTGTAAATTGTGCTCCAAATAGAGTATTTTTTACCTCTATGCTTGCATCGAGTTGTTCATCTATAATCATCTTTGTCATATAAAGTCCTAATCCTGTGCCATTCTTTTTCGACTTAGTTGAGAAGTAAGGATCAAAAATTTTGTCAATAATAGAGTCCGGAATCCCTCCAGCATTGTCACTTATCTTTAAGATGATAGTGTGCTTTTCTCTAGAGAGAACTATGTCGATTTTTTTATCTTTTATTTTATTTTCAATAAGTGCATCTTTAGCATTGTTTGTGATATTTAAAATTGCTTGCCCAAGCTCATTTGGATGTCCAAATGCATAGAGGTATTCTTTCTCTTTGAAGGAGAGAGAGATATTTTCTTGAGTATAAAGATCTTTCATCATATTGAGAACAGATTTTATAACTTCATTGACACAAAAAACCTCTTTCTTTTTGGCAGGAATAAAAAAGTTTTTAAAATCATCAATAGTTTGAGACATCTGTTTTATAAGCATTTGGGAGTTTTTCTTAAAGTATTCAATACTCTTATCGTCAAGTTTCTTTTTTGTATATTTAGCAACTACAAGTTGATTGGATAGCATAAGGGAATTAAGAGGTTGTCTCCATTGGTGGGCAATCATACTTAACATCTCACCCATCTGTGCTAAACGGCTTTGTTGTATAAGAAGAAGTTGTTGCGCTTGATTTTTTCTTATTTCCTCTGCAATAATCTTCTCAAGTTCTTTCTCTTGTGATTTTTTATCTTCAAGAAGAATTCCAACAATAAAGCTTGCAAGGATATGTGCCAAGATGAAAAGGTTATAGTTGATAATATTGTCAATCGTGGAGTTCATTTGAAATGCTCCAGCATGTGTATAAACATAATAGGAGCTAATGGAAGCTATGACAACATTGATAGCTGAACCATAAAGCATCCCTTTTTTTGATACTATATAAGCTAAGACGGGAAGAGAGATACTTAAAAGTAGAAGAACATTGGAGATAGATAAAAAAGATTCGAGAGCATAGAAAAAGAGGCTGAAAGCGAAAGGGTAAAGTAAATAGTTAAAGAGGTTTATCTGCTTATAGTTTATAAGAAAGAGAAGTACAAAAGGTGTAATTAAAAGTTGCCCCATCACATTACCAAACCACCATGAAAAAAGAGAGGTGAAGAGCTCTTTGTCTATAATGGTATTATGCATAAGTAGTGCAATATGGGAGAAGAAAGAGCTAAATGGTTGTAAAACAAAAGTGATGAGAAGCACAAATCCTAAGAAGTCTCTCGTAGTACTTATGTTGATATTAAGTTTGAATTTTTGAAAAAGAAAAAGTCCTAAGAGAGCTTCAAGGGAGTTGATTGTAGCGATCTCTAGGGATGGTATGATGGGTATGGAGTTGCTAAAAGCAAGAATAAACTGCCCCACAAAGATGCCAGGCCAAACAGATTTTCCAAAGTAAAGTATAAAAGCTAAAGCAAATCCCTCTGAAGCAAAAACACCAACATTGACAATCTTATGTCCAGAGAGCATATCTAAGCTGAGTTTACCAGATGCATAATATAAAAGGGCTAAAACAATGATGATAAAGTAGTAATATATGCTCTTGAGAGATAAATTATGTGTCAAATGATTATTCCATATTTTTTTTTAGAACTATTATATAATAAGAATCTAAGTAGATTTACATTAAAATCTGTAAAATCTGTGTTTTTGGTGGTTCTAATGCGAAAAAAAAAGATCTTATTGGTTGAAGATGACGAGCTTGCCGCTGAGATACTCTATACATATTTTATAGATTGTGACTTTGAAGTAAAAACAGTTTTTACAGCAACGGATGGATATAGTCATATAAAAAATGAGCACTACGATATCATCATTTTGGACATCAATCTTCCTGACTTTAATGGCTTTGAACTCTTGAAAAATATTAGAAAAGAGTCATCTCTTCCTATTATTATTACAAGTGCTTACAGTGACACAAAAATAAAGGTGACTGCATTTAAATTTGGGGCAGATGATTATATGGTCAAGCCTTTGGATTTAGAGGAGTTAGAAGCGAGAATATGGGTACAGTTAGGGAAAGCAAGTGATATGAAAATGGAAACAAAAGAGCTTTTTACCCTAAAAGGTTCAGAGATATATTTTCAAGATAAGCTTTTGGAGTTGACAACCATAGAGTTTGAGATACTCGCTATGTTACTTCAACATAAAAATCAAACATTAACACGAGAGGAGTTGGTTTCATCACTCTCATCACTCTCCTCGCAACGCTCTCTTGATAACCATATAAAAAATATAAGAAAAAAGATTGGTGACAACGGAAGTCATGCGAACTATCTTAAAACAGAGTATGGTATTGGGTATAAAATAACATACTAATGTGTATTGTGTCTCTCTTGAAAGTGCTTAAGTGTATTTTTGAGAGATTCTTGTGAGTGACTATCTTTTACAGCAAAACGCAGCCAGTTCTCACTCAAATAATCAAAACTTTCACATGAACGTACCAAAATTTTGTGCTCTAAAAGATACTCAAAAAGCTCTTTTCCTCGAGGGGAATAACAAAGAATAAAATTGCTTTGGCTCTCCACCACTTCATCAAAGATATCAGAACTCTCAAGGATCTCTATAAGTTGCTTTTTTTGTTGGAGGTGAAGCTCTTTTGATGCCTTTTTAAAATCTCCATCACAAAGACGCTCTTGTAAAAAGTGAGCATCTAGTGAAGATATGTTCCAAAGCTCTTTACTGAGCTTCTCAATCGACTTTTTATGGGCAAAAATAGCACCTATCCGAACTCCAGCACAAGAGTAAAACTTAGAAAAAGATTGAATGATGTAAAGCTTTTTATACTTTTTGATATATTCTCTTGCAGACTCAAGCTCTTCAAACTCTAAAAAACTCTCATCAAGAACGATACTACACTCTAGTTTCATCCACATTTTTAAAAGCTTTTTCATATCGTGGTAGCTACCTTCTGGTGTAGAGGGGTTGACAAAAATAACGATTGACTTTTTTGCAGGAGGGTTGTCTATATCTTCAATACGGTTGATTTTACTGACAAATTTTTTAGCTCTAAAAGCAGCTTTTTCATACTCACCATATAAAGGGGCATAGAGGTAGACCTTTTTTGGTTTAAGTTGAGGTAGTAGAGCATAGATAGCTGCTGTGGCACCATTGTAAAGAGCTATCTGTTCACTTTTTATATTGTAATTTGTAGCAATGCTTTCTTTGAGGGTGTCATAAGAGCTTTGGGCATATTTTGTAATGGTGGCGTTTGCAAACGTGATGTTAGTGTTTGGCTGGTAAAGATTGATATTTGAGGAGAAGTCTATAATCTCTTGGGGGGAACACTTTGCAATTTTTGCATAGGTATATATGTCGGCACCGTGAGTCATCATAGCTCTATATCTCCCCAAAACTCATCGTAACTGAGGTTGGTCATGGCATTTTCATCCTCTAGGTTCTTCTCTAAAAGCTTTTTTTGTTCAGTCTCAAAATAAAGTTCTAAGGCCTCATTTATTATAGTTGATTCATCTTTTTTGAGAATCACTTTAAAGTTTGTAAGGTTTTCATAATTGTCAGGATTGATAGTTATATTCATAAGGGTATTTTACCAGAGATTGGCTAATTGTTTTGCTTTTGTTGTTGTTTTATGCTTCTGTATTCTTAGGAGGGCATAGAGTTTTGCTGCGATTTTGATCTGTGCTTGGAGCTCCTCTTTGTGTATCTTTTTTGGAGCTTTTTGATTGTAGGTATTTAAAAAGAGTTGTGTGAATGAGTGGCGTTTGTGAGGGTTAAATGCCACGAGTGCTACAGCAATATCAAAACTAAAAGCACCACAAGCACCATCTATAAAATCAAAAACAGCAATCTTCTTCCCCTCAAAGAGGGTGTTGTCGCAAAAAATATCTCCATGGATAAAGCCATCATTTCGCTCTTTAATATCTTGGAGTGTTTGAAATTTTTTGTAGTAGTAAAAAAACTCTTTTTTAAGAGAAGTAAGTGTTTTTTTGAGTTGGTACTGCTCTAAAAAAAGCTTTGAGCAATGATGTTGCGATGTTTCTTGATGCATCTTTGCCATAAAGCGTGCAAGAGATTGTATATGATAGAGTTGAGTGCTCTTTGGGGTTTGCCCTTGGAGTCTTGTGTAGAGGTGCCAACCTTGACTTTGTGCAAGATATCTTGGGGTATTAAGCTGCGCTTGAGAGAGTTTCTCTAAGCGTTCTGCATCTTGGAGTATCTTCTCCCCCATCTCGCGTTCATAGTATTTGAGTACATAGTGTTTTGAGAGGTAGGTGGTGTCCATCACCCCATCTTTTGTAGGGCTCAGCGACTTAATCTCAAAGTCACAAAAGAGTTGTTGTGCCTCTTGAAGAGTGAGTTCTCTTTGTACTCCCATCTTTTAAAGAGAACACTTGTGCATCATTTTTTTCCAATCAAGGTCGAAGTGTTTTTCTACATACTCTCTATGGTGAGGAACACCACATTTTGAGCAATCTTGGTGAATCTTCTCTCCATAAGTACCTTGTCGTCCATCTTTTGATTCTATGGCACAAAAACTAAACTGAGTGGCGTTTTGTATCTTTTTAATCCCTTGGTCATTAAAACGGAAGTTCGGACAAGCACAGAGGTAGCAGTTGAGTTTTTCCATATCGTGACACTTTTTATCTTTGGCATAGAGAGGGCAAAAATCGAACTCCTCTTTTTTCATATTTTCAAAATCAAAATACTCTATAATCTCTTCTTCTGTGAAATCTTTTTTTAGAAGTTTCTCAACGATTATCTTATGTTTTTGTGCATGTTTGTCAAACCACTCACTGTAGCCCATTATTTCTCTTTTTTTTCGAATTATAGTATAATTTTACCATGAAGTTACCTCGTGGATTTGGAAAAAACTATTTTAGTTTAAGTGCTATCACTGCTACTGTTAACCAAATAAGTCTTGCACAAGAGTGTTCTCGTGTGCAGAGTTTCCATACTTGTTATGCTTTGTGTGAACAAGAGGAAGAGGAACTAGAAGAGTTAGATGAGTTGGCCATATGTCAAACGCAACAGCTCTCTTCAAAATCTTGCCATTGTAACTGTTTTTTTAAATCACTTACTTGCAAGGTTCTTAAGCTTTTCACCTTCGCTAAAAATTACATTGATTATTATCTTTCATTAAATACGAGCATATCACCACCACAAAAAGTTTAATTAGATTATAAGATGATATAGATTATCATTAACAAAATAGAAGAGGAAAAATTGATGAAAATAATAAAGTTAAGTTTAGTGCTACTCTCACTTATAGGAACAGCCTATGCAGAGGAGGAGCACAGAGATAGATTGCACTCTGTCAAAAAAGCTATTGGTAGTGTGCATGAAGTGGAGCAAAAAGAGTTAAATATAGTTGATGGGTTCTCTCATATGTTTAAAGATGGGCAAGTGACAGGGCAAGTTCGTTCTATCTACTCAGAGATTCATTATAAAGATGCTCAAGATATCTATGCAACAGCACTTGGTGGATTTTTAAAGTATGAACTTGCAGAGTATAAAGGATTTAGTGGTGCGGTAGAGTTTGTAACTTCTCAAAATATAAATTTTTTATCTGGTGATGGTGTAAAATATAATGATGAGCTAGCATCTTCTGATGGTGATTATACTCAGATGAGTGAACTATATATCAACTATGCCTATGAAAATTTTGCATTTCGTGGAGGTCGTCAAACGATAGATACTCCTTTAGCAGATAGTGATGACATTAGAATGGTGTCAAACAGCTTTGAGGCATATATTGCAAGCTATGAGCTTGATAAAATTGTGTTTGAAGGTGGTTATCTTGTTGCTTGGCAAGGGTATGATGCAGGTTTAGAAACACCTTGGGCAAAAACAGGAAAAGATGGCACATATCTAGCTGGTATTATCTATAGTGATGAGAATGTAGATGCTAGTGTATGGTACTACAATATTAATGGTGAGATTAATGATGCAACAGCCAATAACTCTTACTATGGAGATATTACAGGGCACTATCATATTACAAAAGATCTTTTTCTGCATGCGGGAATTCAGTACCTTAAACAAGATGAATTAGATCAAAGTGGTGTAGCATCTTCTATCTATGGAGCGACTGCAGAACTTGTTGTTTATGGTTTAGGCCTAAATATAGCGTATAATAAGGCAGATAAAAAGAGTGCAAAGGGAAGTTTCTCCGGTTTTGGAGGAGGAACACTCTTTACAAATATGGATAGTATGATTCTTGATGTAATCGCAGTAGATAGAGATGCAGATGCTGTTGTTGCTGGTATTAGCTATGAATTGGGTGACTTTAATTTTCTGTATGCGTATGGAGATTTTAATGGTGATGCTGATTCAAGTGGTGTTAGTGAACATATAGTGGAGCAAAATCTTGGTGTGGCTTATGAGCATAATCAGGTGACTCTTGGTGCAATCTACACAAAGAACAGTGACAAAAAGAATACAAATTCAAATGATGGTGATTGGGACAATCTAAGAGTCCTTGTCGCTTACAATTTTTAAGAAGGAAAGAAGATGCATATAGAAGCAGGTGTAGTAGATGGAGCGAAGATGCTCCTTAGTTATGGAACAGCAGCAGCTGTATTTGGAGCTACAGCAAAAGTAGCATGGGACAATATGAAAGAGAATGGAATTATATCTTTAGTGCTCAAGAGTATATTAGCAACAATGATTGTATTTTTCTGTTTTGAGGTACTTCCCCATTACCCTATAGGGATAAGTGAGGTACACTTAATTTTAGGAACAACAATTTTCTTAGTTTTTGGTATTGCTCCTGCAGCTATAGGGCTTGCTCTTGGTTTGGCTGTTCAAGGACTTTTCTTTGCTCAGTTTGACCTTCCACAGTATGGTATCAATGTAACTACACTCTTAGCAAGTATGTTCATTCTTAATGTGGCAGTGAAAAAAATCATCCCTGCAGGGACTGCATATAAAGATATCAGCTATGCTCAAATGTTTAAAATGTCTGTTATATGGGAAGGTGCTATCGTTTCATGGGTTGCATTTTGGGCATTTTATGGACAAGGTTTTGGTGCAGAAAATGTAAGTGAAGTGCTTAGTTTCGGTGGTGCTTATATGGCAGTTGTGATTATTGAGCCATTAGTAGATTTAGCTGTATTAACTGCTGTAAAAGCTTTCAATAAAACAAACGAGTGTATGTTTTTGTTTGATAAAAAGCTTTGTAAAGCTTAAGTGTTATAATCTTTACTTTCTTTTGAAAATGTAAAATAAAGTGTGTAAACCTTAAAAATGAGATTTATTTGATATGATAATCGAGTAAATTATTTATAAGGGTTTACACATGAATTTAATCATGTAAATGTATCCTTAGCATTTTAAAATAGATCTGCATGACCAAAAAATACTTTATGGGTATTGTCTTTTCTCATACTCTCTAAAATAGATTTAGCCTTCAATTTTGTCTCTTTATCAAAATAAATAAGCATATTTCTTGAAAATACAAAATCAAACTTACCGAGACTTGAAAAAGAACTATCAAAAAGATTAGCTATTTTAAATGATACAAGTGATTTAATGTTTTGGTTCAAAATATATTCACTACTGTTTTTAATGAAATATTTAGAGATTATTTCAGCAGATAAGTTTCTAACATTTCTCTCTCTATAAACTGCTTTTTTAGCTTTAGATATAGCATCTGAGTTTATATCAATACCTACTATATGAAAAGAAGAGGCAGATACTCCAGCTTCAAGTAAAGCTATTGCAATGGAGTATGGCTCTTCACCAGTTGCAGATGGTGCACATAGTATATCTACCTTGCTATTAGATTTTTTTACAAGTTGGACTAATCCATTTATCTGTTTTAGTTCTCTATAAAAAAATGTTTCATTGGTTGTCAAGTAGTCGATCAGCTCTTGTTTTAAGAAGCTGTCTCTTTTTATATCTTCTAATAATTTTGAAAATGAGTGTATCTCTCTTTGCTTACAAAAAGAGATAAGCTTACTTTTTAATATACTCATCTGTTTCTCAAATGTGATTCCAGTTTCATTATGAAAATATTTTGATATTGGTTCAATATCATTATAATCTTCTTGATACTCTATTTTTACATTTTGTGCTCTTTTTTCTTTTTTCTTAAAAAAACTAAACATTATTCACAAAACTCACTTATTATTTTAACTATTTCATCTATATGGTAGACCTCTATGTTTGGGACTAATAACCTTGCACGACTTGGCATACCATCTACAATAGCACTCTCTGCACTCTCTGTAATACATCTTGCCCCGCTAAGACTTAGATTTTTGCAAGCCTCCACACCATCATCTCCTATACCCGTTAATATCACACACAATAGCTCTCTTTCTTCACAAAGCGAAACAAATGAGTTAAATGCAATATTTATATTTGGATTATAGGTGTTTAAAGAACTATGTTTCATACTTAAAACATCATCTATTAATGTAGTTTCGCCCTTTAAAACATATATATTATGACTTTGAAGGGTTTGATTGTCTTTTACAAGACTGATGCTATTATGACTTATGTTTTGAAGTCTAGAGGTAAAACTATCCATAAAACTATAAACCATATGTTGTGCTATTATGAGAGTCGTATTTTGTAGCTTTGGTAGGGCACTAATAATTTTTTGAATTTGTCCAGGTCCTCCAGTGGAGGCACCTATTAGGACAATTTTTTTAAGTTTTGAATGTTTCAAGTTTTGAGTTTAATTCATTAGTCATTGTATTTAAGTGTTCAGCCGCTGCTGCGATCTCCTCAACACTTCTTGCATTTGTTGATGAGAGTTTATTAATCTCTTCTACTTTAGCAACAATAATCTCTACATTTTTACCAGTATTTTCAAAATCTTTTACAGTTTCTTCACTTGCTATAACAGCTTTATTTACAATATCAACAGTTGAATTAATTTTATCTTCAACACCTTGAGCAATATTTGCTAGTTCTTGTATCTCATTTGAATTTGCACTCATTTGAGTAGAAGCATCACCAATTGACTGAACAACAACACTAATTGTTGCATTTATTTCAGAGAGTGTTTTTTGAGTTCTCTCAGCTAGTTTTCTCACTTCATCAGCAACAACTGCAAAACCTCTACCATGTTCTCCTGCTCTTGCAGCTTCAATAGCTGCATTTAATGCAAGAAGATTTGTTTGGTCTGCTATATCACCAATAACTACCAATATTGTTTTAACTTCATTGGCTTCATTAGATAGTTCTTCCATATTTTGAGCAAGCTCAGCTTCTGTTTGTGCCGTGTCTTGAACTTTGGATGTTAAAGAGATAATATCATCTCTCGCAACCCCTAAATTATCATTTGCTTTTACAATATCTTCTTTTGAGCCTTGTGCATCAGATATTGCATCTATAATTTCATCTTGAACTGATTTTGCTTGTGCTGTTGCTTGCTCAACTATCACCACAGAACTCTCGACATTATTTCCAACACCTAGTGCAGTAGTTGAGAGTTCATGTGAAATTGAAGCATTTTCTGTAGATGAATTTTTAGAAGTTGAAATCAACTCTTGTAAAGAACTAAGTAACGTATTGAAACTTTTTCCCATCTCCATAATCTCTTGTGGGGCATCGGTATCTACTCTTTGTACTAAGTCATGGTTAGAAGATATTTCAAGTATCTTTTCTTTAAATGCATTTAATGGTTTGATAACACTTATAGATACAAGAAAGAAAGCAATTGTAATGACAATTACTAAAACAATAAGAGCATCGACAATAAGAGTATTTCTAATACTATTTGGAGTTATTAAAACTTCTGCTTCATCTATCTCAGACATAATTGCCCACTGAATATCTTGACCTATTTTTACCGGAGCATAAGAAGATAAGACAGGGTTTCCATTATAATCTGTTATTATTTTAGTCTCTTTTTGACCTCTTAAAGCGTTTCTACTAGCCTCAGTATCACAATTACCTGTAGATGGATTTGCAAACGAAGCTTTAAGAGTATGATTTTTAGGATCTAAAAAACTGTCACTTCTCATAAGCTTGTCTTGACCTACTAAATAATCTTCTTGAGAATCTCCATAACCTTTTCTAAACTGCATAATTTTATTGATTGCAGCATCAGAGATTTGAAATACTATTATTGATTTCATAACACCATTACTATACACTGGAGCACCAAGAAACATTGCAGGATCACCATTAGATGGAGTATAGGGTCTCATATCTACAAACACTGGTCTTTTAAGCTCTTTTACTTTTCTATAAACTTCACCAAGTCCAGAATCTTTTAAATTACCACTTTTAACATTAGCACCATAATCAGACTCTTTTGCTTGAGTGTACATAACATGCCCATGTTTGGCACAGATTATAAATATGTCATAATAGCCATACTCTTTTGCATAACTTTGAAAGAACTCTTCATGTGGCTGTGTTTTTTCTTTTGCAAGAGGATTAGTAACAGGATAGTTTTCATGACCTTTTACTTGAAGCTCTTCATGAACATAGATTAAGTCTTCAACTAACTCTTTTACATCTTTACTTTTAGCTATAACATTAATGTCACTGATTCTTTCAGAAAAAAAGTTTTGAATTTGTTCACTCTTTGAATCTCTAGCAGATGTTAAACCATCATAGCTTTTTTTTATAAGAGCAT
>JAMORK010000013.1 GCA_027063645.1 Sulfurimonas sp. | reverse complement strand
AGTGTAATTGAACTACTTTATACTTTCGCTATCTAAAATAAAACAAGGAAAAATACAATGAGAAAAGTATTAAAAGTTGCTCTTGCTTCTACACTCTTAGTAGTAGGTCTCTCAGCAAATGATGTTATTAAAGGAAGTGGAGCTTCTTTTCCATATAGTGTTTATCAAAAATGGATTAAAGCTTACAATAAAGAAACAGGTATCAAAGTGGACTATATTAAAAAAGGTTCATCAAAAGGTATCAAAGATGCGAAAGCTCGTTCTGTAGACTTTGCTGGAACAGATAAACCTTTGAGCCCAAAAGTTCTTAAAGAGAACAAACTTTACCAATTTCCAGGTGTTGTTGGTGCTATCACAATGGGTTACAATCTTCCAGGTGTAGAAAATCTTAAACTCAGCCGTAAAGCTATTGTTTTAATTGCTGCTGGTAAGATTAAATACTGGGACAATAAAGTAATAACAAAAGAGAATGCTGGTGTAAAACTTCCACATAAAGCACTTACATTTGTTCACCGTGCTGATGGTTCTGGAACAACTTATAACTTCACTTACTACCTAAGTAAGGTAAGCAAATCTTGGAAGAAAAAATATGGTGCAAAAAAATCACTTAACTGGCCAGGTGATCATCACATTGGTGGAAAAACAAACTCTGGTGTAGCAGCACTTTTAAAACAAACGACTTACTCTGTAGGTTACATTGACTATGCTGATGCTAAAAACAATGAGATCGCTATGGCAACAGTTCAAAATCGTGCAGGTAACTTCATAAAACCAACACTTAAATCTTTTCAAATTGCAGCTGCAAAAGCTTCGCTTGATCCTAAAAAAGATTTTTATGCTGTGATTGCTGACCCAAAAGGTGCTAACTCTTACCCAATGGTAGCCGCTACTTTCATCCTTGTTCCTGCTGAAAAGCCAGAGATAGATAAAAAAGTAACAGCATTTTATGACTGGGCCTATACAAATGGCCAAGATATAGCAAAATCTTTAGGTTTTGTTCCATTACCTGAGTCATTAACAACTAAAATCAGAGCTTACTGGGATGCTAAAGGTATAAAGTAAGTCTCCGTTATAGATTTCCGTTTTATTTCATTTTCTTCTCATGTGTCACACCCTCCTCTGTGACACATATACTCCTCAATTATTTTAAAGTTTCAATACGATACAATCAAACAAAATTTCATATTGGATAATTTTATGCTTCAAACCGTATACCTCAATAATACACTTCAAACATGGCTTATCGCAATGGCGATAGCAGCCTTTTCCATCATTGCAGGAAAGACACTTTATTGGGTTATCCAAAAAACACTCAAAGTTTACACAAGAAAAACAAGTAACGACCTTGATTTTATCTTTGTAGATATGCTTGAAGAACCTTTAGCCTTAGCACTTAGTATTTTTGGATTTTGGTTTGCTCTTGATGTTCTTACTATTTCACCAAGTGCAGAGAAGTTTATTGATAGTGCTTTTTACTTCATAATCATTTTTAATGTTGCTTGGTTTCTAACTAGATTGTTTGATGCAGTTGTTGAAAAATATATTGTTCAAAAAGTGAAAGACACAGAAACAGATTTAGATGATATTCTTCTTCCTATTGTAAGAAAAATTATCAAAATAGCGATCTGGGCACTCACTATTATCATTGGAATTGACAATGCTGGGTATAGTGTTTCTACTATGATAACAGGACTTGGTATTGGAGGTCTTGTCTTTGCACTGGCTGCTCAAGATACTGTTTCAAACTTATTTGGTGGATTTGTTATCTTTAGTGATAAACCTTTTGGCTTAAATGATAGAATCATTCTAAATGGCTATGAGGGTCATGTAGTAGAGATTGGATTAAGAAGTACAAAGATTCGAACACTCAATGGCCGTATTGTCACTATTCCAAACTCTAGTGTAACAGATAATCCAGTTCTCAATGTTTCTCAAGAGCCGGGGAGAAAAATACAGTTTCACCTAGGACTTACTTATGATACTACACCTGAGAAAATAGCGGAAGCAAAAAAGATTTTAAATGAGATTTTTGAAGCAAACGAAGCAACACAAGATGCTGTCATCGCATTTGACAGCTTCGGTGATTTTTCTCTCAATATACTTTGTATCTATTGGATTAAACACGAAGCACCTATCTTGCCGACACAAGATAGTGTAAATATGGAGATTCTTCAACGTTTCAACGAAGCACAACTTGATTTTGCATTTCCAACACAAACACTTATAGTACAAAAGTAACATAATGTTACGAACTCTCTTTTTTTTATCTGCTTTGAGTGTATATGCCCTTGCTGCAGTATTCACAATAGCTTCTAGTCCTAAGGGAACAAGCTATTATGTTTTAGCACAAAGTATTAGTGATATTGCAAAAGTAGAAAATGCACAAGATATAGTTCCTTTAGCAACTAATGGTTCAGTAGAGAATATTAAACTACTCCTTGCAAACAAAGTTGATTTTGCTATTGTCCAAAACGACATAGCATTCTTCGCTAAGAATGCACATCAACCCTTTTTAGAATACAATGACAACTTGCAACTTATTCTTCCTTTGTTTAAAGAACCTATCTTTGTTTTAACTAATTTAAAAGGGATTAATGCACTTTCTCAACTTCAAAATAAAAAGATTGCTATTGGTGATAGAGAGAGTGGTTTGAGTGAGAGTGCCAAGGTTGTTTTAAACTCTATTAGTATTTTAGATTCTATTCAAATAGATCAGATTCCTGAAGATGTTTCCGTTGAAAAACTCAAAAATGGATTGCTTGATGCAATCTTTGTAAATAACCTCACACCAAGTCTCAAAGAGGAGATAAATAAAGAAAATCTTTTTATTGTTCCTATCTCTAAAACCCTAGTTCACAAACTACAAAATACATTCCCTTATTTTGAAACTCATAAGTTTACACTTGAAAATCAAGAGATAGTTTCTACTATAGCTGTGAGAAGTATCCTTATTACAAGAAGTGATTTAGATGCACAAACAATTTTTTCATTCATTCAACTTTTAACAAAACACTACAATAATCTCATCTTTCCAGATGCATACCATACAGATTTAAATGAATTGTTTAAAATCGATACACAACTCGATTGGCATGATGGAGTTCAAGAGTACTTTAACCAACATAAAATTATCACCTCATCAGATAAAATTTTCAACAAATACTTTTGGTATATATTTATTGCAACGATCTTCTCTATCACTATTATTCTTTTTGTTTTAGCACTAACACTTTATAAATTGGGTTGGCTCAATCGATTCCAAAATAGCCAATCATTAATTGCTTTACTTCAAAGAATCTACTTTTATACATTTAAATATAAATATATCCTTTTGATCTCATTTATCATGCTCAGTTACTCTATTGCTGTGCTTATTATTAAATACTTTGAACATTCATGGGCGATTGAGCATAATGTCATCAGTGTTTTTGATGAAAATCCTTTTTTAGAGAGTTCTTTATGGCTCTTTATCTTTGGTGCAACAGGGTATAATGGAGACTTTTTTCCAAACTCCTCTGAGGGGAAACTACTTGTTTCTCTCATCCCTATGTTTGGGCTGGGTGGTTTTTTCGCACTTATTGGATTTATAACATCAGATCAAATTAAAAAGTATATTTTGGAGGCTAAAGGTATGGCAAAAATCAATTTTAACAACCACATTATAGTATGTGGATGGAACGATAAAACAAAACTTCTCATTGAAAATCTTACACATAATAATCTTGCTATTAAAAAAGATATTGTTATTTTAACTGACAACTTAGACTACAATCCTGTAGAAAAATATGATTTTAATACTCAGTTTGTCAAGTATGTTTTTGGATCACCCACAAGCAGAGAATCTTTAGACAAGGCAAACATACAAGAAGCAAGTACTGCTATTATTGTCTCAGACAACAACTCTTCAGATCCTGATGCTCGAACTATTTTAAGTGTTTTATCCATTGAAAGATACTGTGATGAATTGGCAGAGCAAAAAATACGTGATCTACAAAATGATATCTATACTATAGCTGAAATTGTAGACCCAGCCAATACACAAACAGCTAAAGATGCCAAGGTTGATCAAGTCATTTCTCTTGGAGATATAGAATCAAAAATCTTTACACAATCTGTACAAAATCCAGGTGTAATAAAATTTATTGATGAGATATTTACCTATGATGAGTTCAATGACATCTACTCTTTTAGTATTACATCTGAATGTAAACTCATCGGAAAGAACTATGATGAAATTTTACTTATATTAAGACAGCATGAGATTCTTTTACTCTCTATCAATATAGAAGCGAATAGAACACCCCAAGAAACAAAAAACTTATGCGATAAAAACAAACTATCAAGATCTGTTATAACAAATCCTATCAATATAAATGAGAAAAATTATAAGCTAATGGAAGGGGATCTACTCATTGTTCTAGCGAAATATGAAGAGAGAGTAACTCAAGCTCTTCAAACTATAAAAAAAGAGCTTTAAATGGCTCTACAAAGTAAACTCTATGCTCTCTTAGAAGATCCTCAACACTCTAAGGCTAGTTTCTATCTAAATATCTTTATATATACTCTCATTATCATCAGTATTCTCAACCTTATGCTCTCTACAGTTGTAGAGTACCAAACACAGTATGGAAAAATACTTGAAACTATTCGTAATATTATTATGCCTATCTTTATTGTAGAGTATTTCTTACGATTTTATGCATCTGGACATCTTCAACAATACCGGGGTTTCAAGGGTAAACTACGATACTTTTTTTCTTTTTATGCCTTAGTCGATCTTCTCTCCATTATCCCTTATATTCTTATAAATATAGGGTTCAATAGCTCTTTCATACGAAGCTTGAGACTCCTTCGAATCTTTAGACTCTTTCGTGCTAAAAAATATGCAATTTTTATAAAACTTATGAAAAATATCTTGTTTAATATTAAAGAGGAGATGGTTGTTTTAGCCTTTTTCACCGTTGTTATCTTAGCACTACTCTCTTTTAGTATTTTTGAGATTGAGCATGAAGCACAGCCAGAAGTTTTTACAGATATCTTTCAAACACTGTGGTGGGCAGTTGCTACTCTCACTACAGTTGGTTATGGAGACATGTATCCAATCACCCCTTTGGGAAAACTCATTACAGGCACAATCTCTATCATAGGAATCGCATTTATAGCTATACCTGGAGGGATGTTTGCTTCTGAATTCATCTCTCAATTATCAGAAAAAAAAGATAATGAAATTTCTAAAGATACAGAATTATGTCCAAATTGTAAATCAAAGAACTTCTTCACTTTAGAGACACCCTCTTTAGAACTAGATGAAGAGATACACAATCTAAACTCTGTAGCTATTTGTAAAGACTGTAAACAGATAAAAGCATTCCCTTAAAACAGTTGTATAGTTCGAAATGCTTCTTTCATCGAAGAGAAAAGTGTTCCCGAGTCAGGGAGAAAAAACCATAACAGTACAATGAGTAAGTAAAGAATAAATGTACCTGTTTTATTACTCCCATCATATAATTTCAATGCTGTTCCAAAAGACTTTTTCATTTTAATCCCCAACACATTTACACTATAAATTTCATCCAATAAGAGATGTACAAAAAAGCCAAAAAACATAAAAAAGCCATAGAGAGATGCGATGTTTGCATCAAGATGAAAAAAGTTAAAACAAAGAAGTACAATCACCTGACCAAAGAGAACTCCCATTGGAACTGTATGAAAAATACCACGATGTTGAGTAAGTGCCAAAAATATTTTGAAAAAAACCATTTTTAAAATGAATCCAGCTACCATCCAAATAAGTAGCATCTCTACAATAGAGAACCTTGTTTCAAAACTTAAAAGTAATATAAGGGGTAAAGTGATAGAAAAAATCTTAAAAACACTCCGTATTGGTTTGGAAGTATCAGAGTCTAAATCAGGAGAGATTCCACCTAAAATTCCAAAAAATAAAGCAACTAAAGATTGTTCAATATTGAGTAATCCCATACTATGAAATGGCACAATCATCACTCCAACAGATAAAACTGCTATGCTAACATGTTCTTGAAATGCCGCCATATAATACTCCATGAAACTAAAGATTTATGATTTTATCATAATAGCTTTATAATTGTAACTTGAATGTAACCAAACTTTTATAATATTGCATATACATATTATTTTAGGTAGCTTCATGGAAAAAATATTTCAAAAATTATCACTAGCAAGTGCTTCACTTGTCTTTGTTCTGCTTATGGGTATTTTTCTTACACTTCTTAACTCTTCAAAACTTGCTATTGATGAGTTTGGTTTTGATTTTATAACAAATCCAGACTGGAATAAAGAGGTAGTAATCAATGCTGATCCAGCTGAGAGTGAAGCTGACTTTGAGATGGATGATGATATGGCATATGATGACATGATGATAGCCGATGAAGATGACGACATGATCATGGATGAGGATGATGCATCTATTTCTGATGAAGATGAGATGATTTTTGATGAAGATGAAGCAGGTGCTACAAAAACTGTATATGGTGGTCTTGTTCCCATAGTTGGGACACTTCTTACAACACTTATAGCCTTAGTTTTTGCACTTCCTATTGCGATGGGGATTGCTGTTTTTCTTGCAGAGATTGCACCTAAAAACATCTCTAACATTGTAGGAATTGCCATTGAGCTTTTAGCAGCTATTCCAAGTATTATATTTGGTATGTGGGGACTTTACTACTTTGCACCTATTGTTGCAGACTTAGTGGGTGGGTATCAAGTTTCACTCCTTACTGCAGGACTAGTTCTTGGTGTTATGATTTTACCTTTTATGGCAGCCATTACACGTGATAGTATGAATACAACCCCTGGCGTTTTAAAAGAGTCTGCTTATGCTCTTGGTGCTACAAAGTTTGAGGTGATTAAAGACATTATCTTTCCATACTCAAAGGTTGGTATTATTGGGAGTGTTATTTTAGCTCTTGGTCGTGCTCTTGGTGAAACTATGGCTGTCGCGTTTCTTATTGGAAGTATCTTTGTACTCCCTAAAGCGATTAATGACCCAACTATCTCCATTCCTGTTGCGATGGCGAACAACTTTGGTGAAGCAAGTGGACTTGGTGAAAGTGCCCTCTTCTACCTTGCACTCATCTTGTTTGTAATTAGTTTTGGAGTCATCTCCCTTGCTAAATTTTACTTTTTGAAAAAGGCCAAATAATGATAAGCAATAAATTGCAAGATCCAAAACCACTAAATGGTTTTGGACGACTTCTAGTAAATAAAATATTCTTAGCCCTTTCAGTTCTTTCTGCTCTTATAGGGCTTGCATTTTTAGGCTGGATTTTAACAACTCTCTTTATAAAAGGTCTAAGTTCTTTTCATCTTAGTCTTTTTCTAAATGACCTTATAGATGGAGGTCTTCGTAACCTCATCATTGGTCAGTTTATTTTAGCTGGAATTGCTGCTGTTATTGGTATTCCCTTAGGTATGACTGCAGGAATCTACCTCCAAGAGTATGGACAAGGGAGATATGCTTCTATCATTCGTGATTTAAGCGATATTATGATGTCAGCTCCCTCTATTGTTATTGGTGCCTTTGTGTATGCTGTGATTGTTGTACCTACTGGTGGAACAAGTGGTTGGGCTGGAGCCATTGCTCTTGCTATTATGATGATTCCCGTTGTTATTAATACCACAGACAATATGCTTAGTCTTGTTCCACGTGAACTTCGTGAAGCGGGAATTGCTCTTGGTGCTTCAAAGTATAAGGTTATTTTAGACATTGTCATTAAAGCAGCAAAAGTTGGAATTATGACAGGAATACTCCTCGCATTTGCTCGTATTATTGGTGAGACTGCACCTCTACTTTTCACCTCTGAAACAAGTAACTACTTCTCACTTAACCTAAGTGAATCTTTTCCATCTCTTACTGTAAGTATCTACGATCTTGCAAATGAGC
>JAMORK010000012.1 GCA_027063645.1 Sulfurimonas sp. | reverse complement strand
ATGGTAGATCCCACTAGCATCCTCTTTATTATAATCATATAAAGATGGAGGGAGCATAAGATAGGTCTCACTTGGATGGAGATTCCCACTTGATGCATTACACCGTACTGCCCAAGAGTTACCACCCGATTCTTTATAGGCAGCTATCCCCATAGAAAATTGTAAAAATTGACTGATGGAGGATTCACACAAAGGTGCTCCAAGATCATTTGTATCTAAGAGATGATAGGGAAGTGTCGTATTCTCAAAGCTAAGCTCTAGTGGAATTTGAATACTCCCCTTATACTCCCTAAAAGGGCTTGGTTGTGTAGCCCAATCCATATAACCTAAGGAGCGAGCATAGCATTGGGGTGCATGTTTTGTTGCCTCATGGTAATGAAAAACAGTTTGTAGATTTTTATTCATAAGGGCATTGTAATGATTTTAACTTAAGTAAAACTAGTAAAAATAGGGAGTAAAAGATTTTTATCTCCCCTAGCCACATTGAAGACTTAGTTCGCTACGATTTCGTCCATTATTTTTAGCAACATAGAGTGCCTTATCTGCAAAACTGTAAAGATGATCCATTGTATAGTTTTTTGCATGACAAATTGTAGCTACCCCTATGCTAGCTGTCACATATTTAGAGATTTTAGATGCAGAGTGCTCTATATGTAAGTCTTCTACTGTTTGACAAAGACTCATCACCCATGTATGTGTTTTTTCATAATCATTAGAGATGATAATTCCTGCAAACTCTTCTCCACCAAGACGAAAAACAAAGTCATCACCCCTTTGGATATGCTGTTGTATGACAGAGGCAACTTTTCGTAGAGTTTCATCCCCTTTAACATGACCATATTTATCGTTATAATTTTTAAAATAATCGATATCGAGAATAAAAAAGGTGATGTAGTGGTCATTACGTTTTGCTAAATTCATGAGCTTAGGAATCATCTCGTTGTAATAGTGTCTATTGTAAAGACCAGTAAGCTCATCTTTGATGGAAATTTCTCTAAGGTTTTTAATGTGCTGTTGTTCTCTTAATCGTATTGTTTGTAGTTTATTATCTGATTCCTCTTGTGCAGATTCATTGAGGTACATGCCAATTGTTAAAACACTAGAAGCAAAGACAAGCCTTATCCAATCTTGGAGTAACCATTCTCCATTTTGCCAAATTCCAATATTTTGATAGGCTAAGGTAAATAAGATAGCATAAAAAATTATGGAAAAAAGAAGGCCTACTCTTTTCCCATTTGCTAATGTTGCAAAGATAGGTAAAAATATAGTCCAGATAAGTGAAAAATGGGAGCTTCCCAAAGTATAGATAAAGAACAAAAGAAAAAACATAATATTTGTAGTGGCAAGTCTTGCTGCAAGTATGATATTTTTGTATTTTTCGAGATATAAAAGTGCTAAAGTTGAGAAGATAGCTGCAGTAAAATCTAAAGTCACCACAGGGGTGTTATCTATAATAAATAGATTTATAATACCAAAGAAGAAAAATGCAAAAATAGTAACAAGCATAGTACTAGTTACCAGTATGATTCTTCTATATGAGATATTGTCCTGATAGGGTATATTTAAGGTCATTAACTTTAGAAGTTTTTTCATTAGGACTAGTTTATCATAAAACAACAAAATCTAGTATATCAACACCTATAAAGATAAACCCTAAAAATAAAACTGACGATATGAAAACAAGTGCAGTCACTACCTTTGGCTTACAATCGTACAAAGAAGCAAGATTAACATTAGCAACAGCAAGAGGCATCATTAGCTCTATAAATATAATCCCTTTAATCATAGAATCGAGATCTATAAAATATAAAACACCAAAGGTAAATATAGGAAGAAGTAAAAACTTAAAAAAGAGTACCCAAACAACTAGCTTTTTATTGAGCTCTTTCATCTTTGTCCCATAAAGATAAATTCCAAACAAAAAGAGTTGCATCGTCATGGAGGTATAAGCACCCATCATAAGTGTGTTTAAGATAGTTTTCGATGGTGTGTAACCGTAAACACTTAGACTAATGGCAATAAGTGCTGCCCAAAGGATGGGAAGTTTTAGAATATTATTAAGTGAAGTTTTCGTATCGAAACTTCCTCGAGAATAGTAAAAAACTCCTATGGTATAAACAACAAAGACATTGACAAGGTTCACTATGGTTGTATAGGGGATGGATGCCTCTCCAAATATAGCGATATTGATAGGGATACCAAGGTTACCAGTGTTACCGATGATAGCAGCAACCATAGCAATGGAGTACTCTTTTTTGTCCTCAAAGAGTTTTTTGGCAAATAAAGCGGAGAGTCCAAGTGCAATAAGAACGATAAAGAGATAGATACTTGGTGCATAAAGGAGGTTGATGTTTACAGGATGTAACAGTAAGCCCCAAAATGTTAAAAATACCTGTAAAAAATAAACATTTATAAGTGTAATGGTTTTGTCATCTATCTGCTCTTTAAAGCTCATCTTTGCAATGAAGCCCATAAGGATAAAGACATAAATACCAAGAAGTGAAAATATAATTGAACTCATAAGCAAATTATACAGTATAATTTCGGATGCAAACAATTGAAAATATAGAAAAAAGTATAAAAGAAAATATAGCGGTGATGGTTTACTTCTCTGCACCAACTTGTAATGTGTGTCATGCACTTAAACCAAAGCTTATGGAAGCACTTGATGCAAACTTTAAAGAGTTTGTAGTTGAGAGTGTCGATATATCAGTAGAGGAAGATATAGCTCCACATTTTGATGTGTTTGCTATCCCCACTGTTTTAGTCTTTCTTGATGGCAAAGAGTTTTTACGAAAAAGCCGTCATATGTCTGTTGATGAGGTGATAAAAGCGATACAACGCCCTTATGAGATGATGACCTCTTAACGGATAAACGCGATAAGTGAAGCTGTTACGGCTACATTTAAAGACTCAACTCCTCTTTGCATTGGTATGGAGAGGGTGTCATTGCAAAGTGATTCAACCTCTTTTGAAACGCCATCACTCTCATTTCCTAAAACAAAAATGCTTTTTTTACTCTCTTTTAAGTCATAAATAGTACTCTTTGCATGAGAAGAGAGTGCATAAATCTGTGTTTCATTGAGTGTTGGTAGTATCTCCTCTAAAGAGTCACAAAAGTAGATAGGAAGTTTAAAAAGTGTTCCTGCACTTGCTTTAACCACAAGTGGAGAGATTTTAGCAGAGCTTTTCTTTGGTAAGATGATTCCATCAACATATCCAGCAGCACAACTTCGTATAATCATCCCTAAATTTTGTGGGTTATGGATTCCATCAAGTGCTATAAGTTTAAAACTCTCCAATTTTTGAATTTCCATGGCATTTTGATAGCTCTGTGCGATGATATCTATCGCTACACCTTGGTCTTGCTTGGCATTTTTACTAATGCGTGAAAGTGCAGCTTTTTTATGGTAAAAAACTTCAAGGTCGCGTTTTTTAGCAAGAGAGAGAATCTCTTTTATAGCTCCATCAGTTTTATTGGAGTCTGCCATATGGATTTTGTGTATCTCTATGGTTTCATCTTGAAGTATTTCTAAGAGAACATTTCTTCCATAGAGTGTAATAATTTTTTCAAAAAATGCTTTTTTATCTTTGTATGCTTGTGAATCTTGCAAATGTGTACCTTTAATATTTAAGAGATGATATTATAGACTATTTCTGTCTTATTTTTTATGAGCTGTATCTCTTTGACTTCCAATCCTTCAATCTCAAGAACTTTGAACTCCTCTAAAGAGTTTATATTGTGTTTGGCAAGTTCGCGAAGTACTATACCTCTATAGGCTTTTGCCCAATGACTTACGGTTTTACCATCTTTTAAAAACTTGAGTGTTGTGTAAGGTTTAGAATTTTTATAAAACTTATCATAATATCCAGCACGAAGATCTAGTACCTCTTTATCTCCTAAATATAAATCAAGTTGGTAAGAGAATCTCTCTTTATAAAATTTATCTGGAGCAATCTCTCCGATGTTATTGCCTTGTTTTACCTTATAGTTAGCGATGGCATCACCACCAAGCAAAGGCCCATATAGGTTAGAAAAAATGATAGTGTTTTTTTTAAGATAATTTTGAGCCTCTGCATCTAGCTCTTTGTATTTGAGGTAATCATAAGCGACACCATCGTAGCGTTCTATCGCTGCCATCAGAGGAGAGTTGAAAATATCGCAGATATAAGTTTTACAATCACTCCACTTTTTAATCCCAAAAAGTGCTTTAATCTTCTCTTCATCTTGAGAAAGCACTATATCATTATAGGAGTGAAGGATTTCATCTCTGGCGTTTGTTGCACCAAAGAGTTCTGAGGA
>JAMORK010000011.1 GCA_027063645.1 Sulfurimonas sp. | reverse complement strand
TCTTTAAAATCACCATCACTTTTATCGAGCCAATCGCGTTCTGCTTGTGATTCCATAAAGTGTGCGGTAAGAGGTAACTTCTGTTCTCTTACAATCTCTAAAGCCTTTTTAACAAGAATGGGATGAACAGAATAAGGGGAATGGATAGCAATTCCAGAGCTGAATCCCTCGCGTTTTATAGACTGACTTGTTGCTAAACGCGACTTAAAATCACCAAAAAGAGCATCGGCCATTACTGCTTGAGAACCTATAAGTTCATTGAAAAAAACAACATTTTGTTTGGCATTAGCACAGGCTTCTAAGTCCATACCATGGGAACTTATAGCTCCAAATGTTGTGATACCGCTCTCAAGCATAGCATCTATAGCCTTGCTCATACATTCGAGTTCACAGCCATTAATAAGGTCATCACGATTTTCTATAACACTGTAGAGCCAAGGTAAAAAATCACCATAACTTAACTGTGTTTTATTGGCTGAAAATTCAATATGAACATGGGCATTAATAAGCCCAGGCATAAGGAGTGAATTTTCTCGTAATGTTGTTACTTTAGCACCTGGAAACTCATCAATTAAAGTATCAAAAGGTGCTATTTTTTTGATAGTTTTATCAAAAGCTATAGAAAGATTTGTAGTGACTTTGTCCCCTAAAAGGATAAAGTGGGGTGTAATTATTTGCATTGTTCATCTTTATAAAATTGAATTTTTTAAAATTTAAAATAGATTATGCTTTATTTAGATAAAATAACTCCTTAAAATGCAAATTAAAGGTACACAATGAAGATAGTAGTTATCCAAGGTCCAAACCTAAATATGTTAGGTGTAAGAGAACAAAATATTTATGGTCCAATGAAATTAGAGCAAATTCATGCACAGATGCAAGATGTTGCAACACAAAATGGTGTTGAGATCGAATTTTTTCAAAGTAACCTAGAGGGTGAAATTGTAGATAAAATTCAAGAGTGTTATGGTGAAGCTCATGGTATTATTATTAATCCTGCAGCATATACACATACATCTATTGCTATTCGTGATGCAATCTCTGCTGTGAATCTTCCAACTATTGAAGTGCATATCTCTAACATCCATAGACGTGAAGAGTTCCGTCAAAAAAATATGATTGCAGCTGTATGTGCATCATCTGTTGTTGGTTTTGGTCCTTTTGGTTACCATCTTGCAATGATGGGTATGCTTCAAATTTTAAATGAGATTAAAGCTGTTCAAGAAGCACAAAAAGCACAACAAGAAGCATAGAAATGTATCTAAAACGCGAGTTAAATGAACATCTAAGTACATTTAGAACATCGCGTTTCCCTTATGCCAATAAACGAAAAAACTCTTTGAGATATGAAGTTACTATTGGTATAGGTGGTAATATCGGTGATGTCAAACGCAGGTTTGAACATCTCTTTATTTATTTACAACGAGACAAAAGAGTAAGTATTGAGAGAACATCGTTGATTTTGAAAAATCCTCCTTTTGGATATACACAACAGGAAGATTTTTTTAATTCAATTATGATTTTAAAAACAAATATGAAAGCACAAACTTTTTTAGATTATCTTTTAGGGGTAGAGAAAAAGTTTGGAAGAAAACGCAGCTTTAAAGATGCACCAAGGACATTAGATTTGGATATTATCTTCTTCAACAATGAGATTATAAATACTAAAACACTTACTATTCCACATCACTCTTGGTCAAAAAGAGAAAGTGTTGTGATCCCCTTAGCGAGTATGAGCATATGAAAATATTAACATTTACAGGCCGTACACCATCAGAAGCGTTAAAAAAAGCAAAGATGGAGATAGGTGATGAGGGGATGCTTATTGAAACGCGAGAGGTTCAGAAAAAATCTTTAGGTAAAGCAGCACTTTATGAGATTGTTATTGGGATTGAAGAAGATATGATCCCTTCAACATATAAGAAAACTCAAAAACCTCTCAATAAGCAAAAACCACTGAAGCAAGAGAGTGAAGAGATTTTATTTGATATCTCAAATGCAGCCAAACAGATCTCTAAGATCTCAGATGTAACTGCACCACAATTTGAATATGGATCAAAACGTGAAACACCTATAGCACCTGCTTTAGAACCAAAAGAGTTAAAAGAGATAAAACAAGAGATCAATAAGCTTACAGATAAAGTCAAGATTATTCAAAATATGTTTTGGGATGAAAAGTCACCAGACCTAGAGAGACAAATACCATCGGAATTTGCAGAGATTTATCGTTTGGCTGCTCAAAGTGGTATGAATAAAGAACACCTTGATGGTCTTATGAGTGTGACACTCGAGCATATGCCATTAAAGATGCGTGAAAATTCAGCAACAGTAAAACGCTATTTTCAAACTATCTTACGTAAAATGGTACCAGTCAGAATTGAGACTACACCAAATGTAGGGACAAAAAAAGTGATTATGCTTGTAGGACCTACTGGAGTTGGTAAAACAACAAGTATTGCAAAACTAGCAGCTCGTTACTCTTATTTGATGCAAAAGAAGTATAAAGTTGGACTTGTTGTTCTTGATACTTATAGAATTGGTGCAGTTGAGCAGTTGATGCAATATGCTCGTATGATGAAGCTTGGGATTGAAACGGTTGTTGATCCTCCAGAATTTTCTTCTGCTCTAGAGTCTTTGAAATATTGTGATTATATTCTTATAGATACTATGGGTTCATCTCCTTATGACAAGGGAAAAATAGAAAAAATTTATGAGTGTTTAAATGGAAATACAAGTGAGTATAATGTTGATGTAGTCCTTGTAATGCCTAGTTCAATTAAGTATGAAGATCTAAAAACTACTTATGATAATTTTTCAACACTTGGTGTAGATACATTAATGTTTACAAAATTAGATGAGACTATGGGTTTTGGAAATATTTTTTCACTAGCTTATGAAACTAAAAAGCCAATCTCTTATTTTTCGGTTGGACAAGAGGTTCCAGAAGATCTAGTATGTGCAAGTAGTGATTTTTTAATAGAGTGTTTACTTAATGGATTCAACAGGAGTAAAGTATGATGGGTCATCAAGCAGAAAAGCTTGAAAAACTCGTTGCTTCAAGTGCTAATAAAAAGTCAAAAAAGACTCGTTTTATCGCTATAACATCAGGAAAAGGTGGTGTTGGAAAAAGTACTATCAGCTCAAACCTTGCTTATGTTCTTTCTAAACAGGGACTCAATGTTGGTATCTTTGATGCAGATATTGGGCTAGCAAATCTTGATGTGATGTTTAATGTGAAAATTAAGCGCAATATCTTGCATGTACTCAAAGGGGAAGCAAGTGTAAGTGATATCTTAATCCCTATTACTCGGAATCTTATTCTTATTCCTGGTGAGAGTGGAGATGAGATTCTAAAGTACTCTGATATGGCACTATTTGAGCGTTTTATGGAAGAAGCACAAGTGTTAGATAAACTTGATGTGATGATAATAGATACAGGTGCAGGAATAGGGGAGCATATACAGATGTTTCTAAATGCTGCAGATGATGTTATAGTCGTTACAGTTCCAGATCCTGCGGCTATTACAGATGCTTATGCAACTATCAAAACTATTGCAACACTTCGCGATGATGTTGGTGTTATTATGAATCAAGTAAAAAGTGAAAAAGAAGCAAATGCAGTTTTTTCAAAAATAAAAAAGGTTGCAGATGCCAATATTGGTGGTGGTTTAGATCTTCGTCTTATCGGAAAAATAAATACAGATATTAAAGTCTCTAGTTCAGTAAAACAAAGAGCACTTTTTACTGTAGAGTATCCACATTCGAAAGTTTATGGAGATATAGAAGAGATAGCAAAATCGATAGTGACGAAGCTGGAACGAAATATGCTAGTTTCTTCAAGCGAAAGTGGTCTGTCTGGGCTATTTAAGAGATTGTTAAAACATTTTTAACTTGGGGAATATATGTTAGGTGAAAATTTTGTATACTTTTTTACTGTTCAAGGGTTTTTTGTAGGTATCATTTTTGGTATTTTAAAATCTTTTGATGCAGAGGGTTTGTTGACCTATACATTTTTTATTACAACATTTTTCTATCTATTTTCCCATATCATCATTGCTCTGTATTTTAAAACAATGACATCTAAGGCTTACTTTTTTCCAAAAGATACGCATGAACAGGAATTAGATCTATTTGTAAAAGAGATCAATAAACGTGAAAAGCTTATAGATTCTGCTATTAAAATTACAGATGCTGCTATTAAAATGAATGCAGAAGATACAGCGGGTAAAGCATTATGAAAACAGTAAATGTTTATGCTGAAGCTTATACACAAGATCTCAAGCATAAAGAGGATGAACTCGCGATTCAGTACCTACCTGCTGTAAAAGCGATGGCATTTCGACTCAAAGAGAGACTTCCAAGTTCAGTGGATTTTTTAGATCTCTCAGCCATAGGAACAGAAGAACTTATCAAACTGGCACGAAGATATGATGAAAGCTTAAACGATAATTTTTGGGGTTATGCAAAAAAACGTGTATATGGAGCGATGCTAGACTACTTAAGAAGTTTAGATATTTTAAGTCGTGCAAGTCGTAAACTTGTTAAAGCGATTGACTATGCCGTTGAAGAGTACAGAGTCAAACATGATGAAGAACCAAGTGATGAAGAGTTGGCTGAAATCTTAGATGAACCACTCGATAAGGTACATGATGCACGTGTTGCTTCAACTATATACACTGTTATGCCTTTACATGACCAACTACAAGTTGGAGATGAGGGTGCGGCACTTGCTTCCGTTGAAAAAGATCAGCTTATAGATGTCATAAAAAAGGTCTTATCTGGCTATAAAGAACGTGAGCAGATGATAATTCAGCTATACTACTTTGAAGAGTTAACACTCAAAGAGATTAGTGAAGTTTTAGAGATAACAGAATCAAGAATATCGCAGATCCATAAGTCTGTAATACAAAAAATTAAAGAAAGTGTAGGGGTGTAAAATGGCAGATATACTTTCCCAAGAAGAGATTGATGCCCTTTTAGATGTCGTTGAAGATGAGGGTGATGATGTCCTAGAGGGGGGAGAAGAGAACCTTCTTCCTCAAAGACAGGTAACACTTTACGATTTTAAACGCCCAAATAGGGTTTCAAAAGAGCAACTTCGTGCTTTTAGAGGTGTTCATGATAAGATGGCAAGAAGTTTAGCTTCTCAAATCTCCTCTATTATGCGCTCCATTGTAGAGATTCAACTTCACTCAGTCGATCAGATGACTTATGGTGAGTTTTTGATGTCTCTACCAAACCCAACTTCATTTAATGTTTTTTCAATGAAGCCTCTAGAGGGAAGTGGTGTTATAGAGATTAATCCCTCTATCGCGTTTCCTATGCTTGATCGTCTTCTTGGTGGAAAAGGGGAACCTTTTGACGCTTCACGAGAGTTCTCCGATATAGAACTTTCACTTTTTGAGACAATTTTACGTGTTATGATGAGCACACTTAAAGAGGCTTGGGGTCCTGTTATGGATGTGTACCCAACAGTAGAGTCTAAAGAGTCAAGCCCTAATGTTGTTCAGATTGTTGCACAAAATGAGATTGTTGTGATGGTTGTAATGGAGATAATTATTGGGCATAGCTCAGGTATGATGAATATCTGTTATCCAGTAATCTCACTGGAACCTGTTTTACCAAAATTAGCTTCACGTGATTTGATGCTTAATGAGACAAGCTCAAAAAAAAGTAGAAATACAGAACTTCAAGTACTCCTTGGTGGTGCAAAGGTAAATGTTGAGGCTAACCTTGGTAATGCTGATTTAACGATGGGTGATATTTTAGGTTTAGCAGTTGGTGATGTGATTCGTCTTTCAAGTGCAGCAGATGACATTGTTACTGTAAGTGTAGATAATAAAGAACGTTTCCGTGGTGAGATCGGTTTAAGAAGATTTAGAAAATCGATACATATTACAGAGATTATAGAAACAGAACGCGATGCAGTCAAACGTGCATTAGAAAATTTTGAAAAACAACGCCATGAGAAGATATCTGGAGTAAAAGATATTATCAATGAGGGTGAATACAATGATATGGATGATGAGGAGTAAAGTATGAGTGATTTTATGAAATTATTCGAAGGGGAAACAGTTGGAACGATTGAAGCCCTCGTTGGTGAAGCTCCTACATTAGAATTAAAAGAGGAACAAGAGCTGAGTATCATCTCTAACATCATTCCACCTATTGTACTTGTGAAGCTCAAGGTAAGTGGTGATGTAGATGCAACAGCAATGGTCGCACTTCCACCAAACTTATCAGCTTCTCTCTCAGATATGATGATGGGTGAAGAAGCAAGTGATCGTGAAGATGTGAATGATGATGATATTGATGCAACAAAAGAGATAGTGTCAAATATCTTCGGTGCTATAGGAAATTCACTCTCTGCTCAAAAAGAGTTACCGGTACTCTCTTTTAGTATAGAGAGCATAGAATTTATTAGTGATGATAGTGAGATTAGTCTTGAATCCTATAGTAGAATGTATGTTTATAAATTTGGTCTAGGTGATTTAAGTTCACTTATGATGTTTATTATTGATGAGACATTACAAAATTCTCTTTTTGGTGCTCCAGCATCAGCTGCTAGTGATACTTCTGCCTCATCTGCATCTTCTTCAGGTGATTGTGCTTCAGAAGAGGTACACTTAAGTAATGAAGAGATGAATAATATTGCCCTAATTATGGATGTTAAACTTCCTGTCCGTGTTCGTATAGGAAAAAAGCGTATGCTTCTTAAAGATGTATTAAACATGGATATAGGTTCAGTAATAGAACTCAATCAGTTAGCAAATGACCCCTTAGAGATTTTAGTAGACAATCATGTAATAGCACAAGGTGAAGTTGTTATTGTAGATGGAAACTTTGGTGTCCAAATTACATCGATAGGAACAAAAAAAGAGAGACTTACACAACTTAAGGGTTAGTATGAAAAAAAAAGACAACGAATTAACCAAAAAGTATATCAAAGATGTTAAATCTGCAGATATGTGGAGTGTTTTTAGAATTATTGCAGACTTTGTAAAGGGTTTTGATGAGCTCGGTGAGCTTGGACCTACCGTTACCATCTTTGGAAGTGCAAGAACAAAAGAGGATGAATTCTATTATAAAGAAGCTCAAAAACTAGCTTCCAAGTTAGCCAAGCAGGGTTATAATGTGATGACTGGTGGTGGCCCTGGAATTATGGGCGCTGCAAATCGTGGAGCTTATGAAGTTGGAGATGTAGAGTCTATTGGTCTCAACATAGATCTACCATTTGAGCAAATCGCAAACCCATATACGACAAAAGAACTTAGATTTGATTATTTTTTCTCACGTAAAGTGATGCTTGTAAAATACTCAATGGCTTATGTTATTTTTCCTGGTGGGTTTGGAACACTTGATGAACTTTTTGAGGCATTAACATTAGTGCAAACAAGAAAAGTAACAGGTGTAAAAATCTTTGTTATCGGTACAGAATTTTATCAACCCTTACTTGATTTTATTGATACAAAACTTGTAGCAAGTGGTATGATAGATAAAGAAGATTTAGAGATGATTCAATTAACAGATGATTTAGAGTGTGTGGTGAGAGATATTGCTACCTCCCTTGATACTCAGATAGAAGTATTAAAAGAGGTAGGTTTAGAAGAAACAGGATACTTTAAATCATTATCTAGTTTACAAAAGAAGTAAAAGATGGAAAAGATAAAAAAAGTTTTAGTTGGTATGAGTGGAGGAGTGGACTCAACAGTTACAACCTTACTTCTTAAAGAGGAGGGTTATGAGGTTGAAGGTTTGTATATGAAACTCCATTCAAAACCAGGCTATCATGAGATACATCAAGCCCGTGCACAAAAAGCAGCAGACTATGTGGGTGTAAAACTTCATGTTCTAGATTTAGAAGAGAAATTTAACAAAAATGTTTTTCAACCTTTTATAGATACATATGCTGAAGGCAAGACACCAAACCCTTGTGCCCTTTGTAATCGCACAATGAAATTTGGGGAGATGATTAAGTTTGCCGATGAGATAGGTGCTGATTATTTAGCGACTGGCCATTATATAAAAACAGATGGTGAGTTTTTCTATCAAGCAGAAGATGATACAAAAGATCAAAGCTATTTTCTTTTTTATGTACATAAAGAGATTCTTCCAAGACTTAAGTTTCCATTGGGTGAAAGAAAGAAAAGTGATATTAAAAGAATTGCAGCTTCTATAGAGGGTTTAGAATCATTTGCCTCTCAAGCAGAATCAAGTGAGATTTGTTTTGTTGAAACTACTTATACAGATTTACTAAAAGATTATGTAGATGTAGATCAAGAGGGTGAAGTACTCAATCAAGAAGGCAAAGTGGTCGGAACACATAAAGGGTATATGCATTATACTATAGGGAAGCGTAAAGGCTTTACAGTACATGGTGCACATGACCCCCATTTTGTATTAAGTATCAATCCTGAAAAAAATCAAATAGTAGTAGGGAAAAAAGAGGAACTAGAGTGTAAGCGAGTTGTTCTCAATAATCTCAATATGTTTCATGATAAAAAAGAGTTTACAACAACTGTGAAATTAAGATATAGAACAAAGTCTGTAAAATGTAAAGTATCTATAGAAGATGATAGTGCAGTTGTAGAATTAGAAGAGGGTGTGTTTGGTGTAGCTGTAGGTCAAGCAGCTGTCTTTTATGATGAGAACAAACTCCTCGGTGGCGGTTGGATTACTCAAGCATAATCCAATCACAAAAAGCAATAGAAACAAATAAAACCACAAAATAGAAAACTTTCAATAAACTCTTTAATACTTAAGCAATTTCTAAGCAACAACCCCCTATAATTCCCATCCACAAACGGTAGGAC
>JAMORK010000010.1 GCA_027063645.1 Sulfurimonas sp. | reverse complement strand
CATCTTGTGGCAACATAAAATGAGTTTGTAGTTTTTCATCCCCTACACTTTTCCATCTTGCTGCACTTGCAAAAAGTGAATCTCCAAAGAAAGTAAGTGTTGGTGTTCCTACGAGTGAGGCTATATGGTAAGTTCCTGTTGAAGTACTCACAAAAAGTTTGAACTGACTCACAAGTTTGGCAAAATATACAAGACCATCTAAAGAGAGGTAGTAAACAACATCTTCCCCCTCTAGTCTTTTTTGCATCTCTTCATAAAGATCTTTTTCATCAGGACCAAAAGTTAAAACCACTTGGTATTTTTTTCTTAGTAAAAGGTTTCTTATAAGATTTTCATACTCATCAAGTGTAAGATTAGCATCTGAACTTCCACCAAAACCAACATGAAATGCCACGACCTCTTTTTCTATATCGTTATTGATACAAAAAACCTCATAGATTTTCTTTGCATCTTTAAACTCTAAAAGAGGTTTTTTATACTCTAAATTTATATCACTAAAAAGTGCACGAGTAAGTTGAAGGTTGTACTCAAACTCTGTCATTTTCACCTCTGAACGACGTTGCTTAACTCTTTTGTTGTAAAAAATCTGGGCAATTTTCGTCGCAGGAGCGATACGTGTTTTTATCCCTGCCAAAAATTGAGCTAAAGCTACTCTTGTGTTAGAAAAAAGTGTTATTGAGGCATCTATTTTATGTTTTTTTAGCTTTTGTGAGAGCTCTAAAACAGAAGATTTTCCATCATCTACTATAACCTCATCTATAAAATCACAACTCTTTGCTAAGCCCTCATTTAATGGAGCTATAAGGGCTATGATTTTATTTTGAGGATTATGTTGCTTTAAAACATAAAAACTTGGCAATGCAGTGATAAAATCACCTAATTTATCGGTACGTACAACTAATATATTCATAGAAATATTTTATCTAATTATGGATATAATTCCCCTTATGAAAGCACCTTTTAAATGGGATGATTATTCCGACCAACCAGCACTACTTAGAGATAAAGCATATAAAAAGAAAATGAGACAAAGTCAAAAAGGCTCACTTTTTCGTACTATACTCACATCTCTTTTTATTTTACCTCTTTCTCTTTTAGCTATGCCTTTTGTGAAACGTAAAGAGATACAAAGTGAAGATTTTTTCTGTATTGGTGCTGATTTTGAGAGAGAACCACAAATAACACTTGAGCTCCTTGAAGAGTTAGACACCCCTAGAGTACTCCTGCGTTTAAAGCTTTGGGAGATGGAAAAGTTAGATACACTTGAACACTTTATAGACAAACTTCCAAAGAAAAAAATTACCCTTAAAATTTTACAAGACAGAGAAAATATAGAAGATTTAGAACTTTTAGAAAAAAACCTCCATATTATCTTTTCAAAACTTCAAAATAAGGTACATCTCTTTGAAATTGGTTCTACTATTAACCGTACAAAATGGGGATTTTTTTCCGTTGATGAATATATGGCATTTTTTCAAGTCGCTTATAAACTCAAACAAAACAGTTTTCAAAATATAAAACTTATGGGAAGTGGTGTCATAGACTTTGAATACCACTACACAGCCCATACCCTCTTTAACCGTGCTAAAATACACTATGATGCAATCAGTGCACTTTTATATGTCGATAGACGAGGAGCACCTGAAAATACTCAACTCGGCTTCGCTCTCTCTGATAAACTAGCATGGCTAAGTACCCTTGTATGGCTCTCTCCAAAAGTAAAACAAGAGCTTCACATCACTGAGGTTAACTGGCCCATTAGTGGTACAGCACCTTATGCTCCAACAAGTGAGACTGAGTGTGTAGATGAAGAGTCTTATGGTGATTATATGCTTCGATACTACCTCTTAGTATTTGCTTCTCAGCAAGTTGAATCTCTCTCTTGGCACCAACTCATAGCTCCAGGTTATGGACTTATTGATAATCGCAATAGAATCAAAAAACGCACTGCCTTTGACACTTATAAATACATGGTACAAAATTTAAAACATGCACAATTTTTACGACTTGACATCAAACGCGACTATTACATACTGCAATGCTGGATAGACGAACAACTCCTTCAAATCCACTGGTCACTCAAAGAAACTACCCTTAAAAATGAAGATTTCTTTGATGTATTTGATAAAAATGGGAAAAAAGTTACAAAAGAGATTTTAGATATTGGCTCCTCCCCTTTATATATCTTTATAACAAAAGAGGTAGGAAAAAAAGTTAATGCAAGTGAGAGAGTGTAGATGAAAATATTAATTATTCTTCCAAATTGGCTCGGTGATGCCATCATGACAACACCTGCCATAGAATTACTATCAAAGTATTATCCACAAGCAAAGTTTACTTTTCTTGGAAGCTATGTAAGTATTGAAGCCCTCAAGCACCATCCCAAATGTGAAAGAGCCATTGTTGATGAGACAAAAAAAGCCTCATCGCGTTTAGTGGCCACCTATAAACTAGCTAAAGAGCTTGGAGTATTTAATATGGTTGTCAATTTCCGCAGCCAAATTCATGCTTCACTTTTAGCTTACTTTACAGGGACAGTACTTACACTCTCTCGTTCCTCTTGGCATGCCACAACCCTACTTTCACACCCTAAAAAGATAAGTACTTCACAACATTTAGTACTTCAATATATAGAACTTTCTATGCAAAATACCGATTCATATCAAGGTGAAACGCCACCACTACAACTCTACATACCTCAACACAACTACAACAAGCCAACGCTTGGTATCAATGCAGGTGCAACTTATGGAAGTGCCAAACGCTGGTACCCTGAGCGTTTTGCAGCAGTAGCATCAAACTTTTCAGATAAGTATGATGTAGTTATATTTGGTGGACCTAATGAGGTTGAGATGGCAGCAGAGATTGAAGAAAACCTTGAAAAACTTGGTGTTACAAATTACACTAACTTAGCTGGAAAAACTTCAGTAGAAGAACTATGTTCCCATGTAGGTGGATGCTCATTATTTATAACCAACGATAGTGGACCCATGCATATAGCAGCAGCATATCAAGTACCAACAGTTGCCATATTTGGACCAACAAAACATACAGAAACTTCACAATGGATGAATAAAAAAAGTATTATTGTAAGGCATGAGATGGAGTGTAGTCCGTGTATGAAAAGAGAGTGTCCCCTTAAACATCATGAGTGTATGACAAGTATCACAGCCCTAGAGGTAATAGAGGCTGTAAAAAAATTACTACAAGATTAGCAGCTATTTCCTTGTATCTTTTGTATAGTTTTAGTGGTGCTCTTACCATCTACAAAATCTACAAGTTTTAACTCTCCAGAAAACTCTGTACCAACGACAGTTTTCCCCTCATAATCGCCCCCTTTTACAAGAACGTCAGGAGCTATCATCTTTATAAGTTCATACGGGGTATCGTCTTCAAAAGGGACAACAAAATCTACCGCTTCAAGAGCAGCAAGAAGATAAGCTCTGTCTTCAGCAATATTCACAGGACGTGTAGGACCTTTTAAACGCGATACAGAAGCATCAGAGTTAAGTCCAACTATAAGTATATCTCCAAAGCTTTTTGCAATTTGAAGATACTTCACATGTCCAACATGAAGAATATCAAAGCAACCATTAGTAAAAACCACCTTTTTTCCAAGCTCTTTAGAACGCTTTACAAGAGCTTCTATCTCTTGAAAACTTTTTATATGTGCATCCGAAGTACTTTTATGTAGACTTGCTTCATACTCTTCCACCTCATCCATACTCACAGTTGCACTTCCTATCTTACCAACTACAACACCAGCAGCAAGGTTAGCAAATGCAGCTGTCTCTTGTATGCTTTTTCCAGCAGAGAGTGCATATGCAATGGAAGCTATCACAGTATCTCCAGCACCTGTTACATCAAAAACTTCTTTAGCTACAGTTGGAAACACTTCTACCTCTTTATCGAGTGTTGCAATTCCATCTTCAGAAAGTGTAATGAGTGATATACCAAGATCACACTCATTTTTAAGCTTTTGCAAGGCTTGACGAAGGGAATCTTCATCTTGTATCTCTATGCCTGTAGCTAAAATTGCCTCTTTTTTATTTGGTGTTAAAAGATAAGCCCCTCTATATTTAGAAAAATCACTCCCTTTAGGGTCAACCAAAACGCGAACACCATTTTTCTTTGCAAGCTTTATGATACTTTGAGACAAACTATCTGTAAGTACACCCTTACCATAATCAGATAAAATCACCATATCGTAAGCATCTATTGAATCTTCTAAAGAGGCTACAATCTTTTGCTCACTCTCTTTAGTAATATCCTCTTTACTCTCTTTGTCATAACGCAGTATCTGCTGACTTACTGCAATCACACGAGATTTTTTAGATGTTTTTCTTCCCTCTTGCTTAGCTATGTTTGAGCTGTCCACATCTATCTCTTGAAGCATCTCTAAGAGTTCACTACCATTTTCATCATCACCAATAACACTCGCTACACTTACTTTGGCACCAAGAGTGTTAAGGTTGTTTATTACATTACCTGCACCACCAAGAACCGTAGTCTCTTTAGCAATATCTACAACCTGTACAGGAGCCTCTGGACTAATACGCTCACATGAACCCCACAGGTAGTGATCTATCATCAAATCACCAACAACTAAAATATTTGGCTGAGCATCTTTTAAAATCTGCATCTATTTTTTCACTTCTGTTTCATATACTCTTTTTATCTCTGCGACATAAGCTTTTATACCATCTTCCATCTCATAAGCTGGTTCATACCCAAGTCCCTCTTTTGTAGTAGTAATATCTGCTTCAGTATGAAACTGATATGAACCTATAAATGGATTAGGAATATACTCACATGGAAGCATTGTTCCAAGCTCTTTTTGTAAGATATCTACTATATCTTGAAAACTTCTTGCTTTTGCAGTTCCTACATTATATATACCACTCTCTTTTGGTTGCATAGCTTTGATGTTTGCTTGAATAATATCTTCTATATATATAAAGTCACGAAGAATCTTATCACTCCCCTCAAAAAGGCGAGGATTTTTTCCTGCAAGAAGTTGATGACCAAATTGTAATACCATAGAAGCAGTACTATTTTTAAAGTACTCATTCGCACCATATACATTGAAGTAACGTAGTCCAACTATAGAGATGTCACAATCTTTCATATACTCACGGGAGAGATGGTCCATAGAGAGCTTTGAAAAACCATAGACATTATTGGGTGCTTCACGACCAACACGTTGTGGAGACTCAGCATTACCATAAGTTGCTGCAGAAGATGCATAGATCATATTTGCATCATGTGCTACAGCTAAATCAAGTAAGTCCTTATATGCATTTACATTGGTTCTTATCATTAGGTCTTGCTCTTGTGCTGTAGTGTCACTAATAGCAGCTTCATGAAAGATATAATCAAAGTTATAATTTACTTCTAAATCAAGTAAAAGATCTTTATCGTTAATATCTCCACTGATTATCTCACCTCTAAACCCTATTAGATTCTTAAAGTGACCAAAAGATTTTAAATTACCATTACTTAAAGTTTCTCCACTTCTAAAACTATCTAGTATTACCACATTAGCCTCGGGATGGTTATTTTGAAAATAAAAAGCTAAATTACTCCCAATAAACCCAGCACCCCCAGTTATAAGTATCGTCTTATCTTTTAAGTCATCTTCTATGTATCTCATCTTCACACCCATATAAATTAAATTTAATAAAATGATACCTTTAAATTCATTAACAAGTATTTAAGACTCTCTGCAATATAATGTAATCGAAACTTTAACTTAAGGAAACAAAATGAAAAAAATCGTAATCGCTTCAATAGCTGCTTTAACAGTAGCATCTACTTTAATGGCTGGTGTTCCAGGTTCATGTGTTGGTTGTCATGGTAAAGATGGTTCTAAAAACACTATGGTTAAAACTTCTAAGCCTAACACAATGGCTAAAGCTGATATCGTAGCAGCACTAGAAGGTTATAAAGCTGGTACTCTTAACACATATGGTAAAGGTGGAATGATGAAAAACTTCGCTAAAAACCTTTCTGATGCTCAAATCCAAGACATCGCTAACGCTTGGGGAAAATAGGTCTTTAAACACCTTTTACGAATTGCCTTTATGGCAATTCACCCTTTATTATCTTTTGATCTTTTATTCAGGTCTATAAGCTTTTTTCATCTCTTCTTTTTTTCGCTCCATATTAGCAGCATCATTTAAATCGTCTTCACTGTCAAACTTTGCAGCATTCAAGAACTTCTCTTCATCATCAAATTGACCATTTTTCAAAGCCCAAAGAAATGCAAACAGTGCAATTGCTCCTAAAAATATAGAAGCCCCTAGCATCATTGTAATTACCCAACTATCCATAATTTATCCTCTTTTCCATTGAAATCTTATACGCATCGAGTTTCCAACAACTAATAATGAACTTACACTCATAGAGATTGCTGCTACTAAAGGTATCACATACCCTGCCATAGCCAATGGGATTGTTATTGCATTATACACTAAAGATATCCCAAGATTCTGTTTTATAAGTCCAAAAGTTGTTCTACTGATTTTAAAAGCATCATTTAAAGATACTAAAGAATCTTTAAGCAATATAACATCACTCACATCCACTGCTATATCACTCCCACTCCCCATCACTATACCAATATCAGCACGAGCTAAAGCGAGTACATCATTCACACCATCGCCTACCATAACCACTGTATGTTTTTGTTCATGAAGTTGAGCAATAAACTCTGCTTTTTGTTCAGGTGTTTGCTCATACAGGACATCTTCTATCCCTATCTCTTGTGCCACTCTAAATGCCACATCCTTATGATCTCCGGTTAACATTACAGTTCTAATTTTTCGTTTTCTTAAAGAGGCAACAAGTTCTTGAGCACCCTCTTTAATTTGATCACTTAACTCATAAATAGCTACAATTTTTTTATCTATCGCAAAATAAAAAAGAGTATTGTCACTCTCAAAACTAACATCTACTCCATTATCTTGCATCAGTTTTAGATTTCCACCTAAATACTCTATATGATTATAAACAGCCTTAATACCAGCAGCTGGTATCTGAGTATAACTATCAAAAGATATAACATGGAAATTTTCATCATTTACATACTCATAGATACCATGAGAAACTGGATGTTTGGAAGAACTTACCAAAGAATAAAGTAACTCTTTATCAAAACTCTCAAAAAGATGTTCTTTTACAACACTTGGCTTGCCTATAGTTATCGTTCCAGTCTTATCAACAACAAGAGTATCTACCTTCGCCATAGTTTCAAGTTGTGCAGCTTCTTTAAAAAGAATTCCTTTACTCGCACCTAAACTTAGCCCTACTAGTGTAGCAACTGGGGTAGCAAGAGCAAGAGCACAAGGACAAGCAATAACAATCACTGAAATACCCACGATAAATGATGCTTCAAAACTATGTGGCCATAACCACCATACTAAAAAAGTGATAAAAGAGAGTGCTAAAATAACACTTGAAAAGTATTCTGAGAGTTTATTTGCAAGTTGTTCTATCTTTGGTTTTTTGTTAATTGCAGAATCAAGTAATTGTACAAGATTAGAAAGAGTGGAGTGTGCAAAATCTTTTGTAGCACGAAACTCTATATCAGCATCAATACTTGTAGTCCCACTTATTACATTGTCTCCAACAGTCTTATAAATTGGTTCACTCTCTCCGGTTAAGCTTGATTCATCAAAAGAGCCATCACCTTTAATTATTTCACCATCAAGTAAAACTTTTTCCCCTGAAGAAACTACAACAATGTCACCTATAGCGACATCCTCAAGTTTACAAGAGATAATTTTTCCATCAACTAAAATATTTGTTTCACTCGGAATATGCTTCCCTAAAACATCCAAGGCATCAGCAGCACTTTTTTTACTTAAAACTTCTAAAAATTTTCCTATAAGTACAAAGGTTATAATCATACTTACAGAATCAAAATATGCCTCTCCACTCTCCATAATTGTAATATAAATAGAATATATATATGTAAGTAATGCACCTGTGGCAACAAGGATATCCATATTGACCACTTTGGTTTTTATACCATAATAGGCCCCACGGAAAAATATCCATCCACTATAAAATAGTACAGGAGTTGCTAAAACACCTTCTGCAATATTTAAAGTAGTTTTAATATCTTGATCAATTCCAGTAAAATATCCTGCATACTGTGCAACTGCTATCCACATAACATTCATGGAAGAAAAGATAGCAACAGCCATACGCAGATAGTAATCTTTTCTCTCTTTATTCGCATGAGCCTCTTGTAGGGATGCATCATAAGGGTAAGCGTTGTACCCAATAGCACGAATCATATCTATAATTTGTGAAAGCTTTAAAGCATCATCAGCCCATACAATTGTTGCTTTATTATTCGTAAAATTAATATTTGCTTCAATTATTCCATCCATTTTATGTAAGGCTTTTTCATTGAGCCATACACAAGCAGAACAATGGATACCTTCAATAATTAAAGAAACTTCGCTGAATCCATCACTATTTATCTTTACAAATCTATCGTAAAATGCCGGTGCATCAAAATTTGAAGAGTCCTCATACTGCTGAGTTGGTGGAGTCAGTTTAATATTTCCAGCTTTTTCATAAAAACCATCTAATCCTTCATCTGACAACAGATGATAGACACCTTGACAGCCGTTACAACAAAAGTAATGCTCACCATCTACAATCATTACATCTTTACTAAATTCTAAATGACAGTGAGTACAAGCAATTTTTTCAGACAATTTCAAACTTTCCTATAGATTTATTTTTCACTATTTGATCCCATGGTTCAATTAAACCACTCATACAAATATAAACACCGTTTTCAACTTCTGAGTGTAAAAAACCAATCGCCATGCCAAGATTAAAACTTGCTTCAATATTATCTATCTCTAATGGTTTCATAGCTCCTGTTAAGACAATTTTCCTATCTTCAAATATCTCCGATAAAAACTCTGCAGTTATATGCATTGTATCCGTTCCATGCACTATAATAAACTTGTCATCGGTAGATTCATATATAATGTTAGCTAACATTTTTCTATCATTAGAATCCATCTCAAGTGAATCTTTATATACTACACCTGCTAAGTTGTATGCCCCGTTGACATTCGACATAATTTTCTCTATTGCCAGATTATCATAAGGGACCTCTAACTCACCATTGAGAGAGTTATAGCGTTTATTAAATGTACCGCCACTATTTAAAATCAACATATTATTTCCAAATCTTTTCTAATTTATCTACTATTTTTGTTGCCTTAGAGTTTTTTACCTTTTTATTTTCATCAAAAAGATAGGTCTCACTTATACCAGCATTGAGTCCTGCTTCAATGTCTCTCTCTTTATCTCCAACCATAATTGAATGTTTTAAATCTATTGATAATTCTTTTGCAGCTTCAAAAAGCATGCCAGGCTTTGGTTTACGACAACTACATTCACCTGAGATATCAGGATGATGAGGACAAAAATAAACTTTTGCAATTTTAATATTATGTTTTTGAAACTCTTCAATCATCCAAGTTGTTAAA
>JAMORK010000009.1 GCA_027063645.1 Sulfurimonas sp. | reverse complement strand
GAAATACTTCAAAAGAACCATCTCTTTTTAAAATTTTCTCAATCATCAATCTCTCCTCAAGCGTTTGAAGAAGTTTATAGAAAGGTGAATTAAAGTGTAATAATAAATTGTGTCACAAAAATGTCACGAAGAGAAAATACCTTGAAAAGAGTTACTTCTAAGTTGATGGTTATGATTTAAGCTTAGCAGATGAAGAGATAGGATTAGTGGCAATAAATGAACATAAGAATTAGTAAGGAAATTTTTTAGACTTAATTAATAAAACTTTTAAAATCATTTGGGTATAATTCTCATCCGCTTTGCTGTTTTAACCAAATCGTAAGAGTATTTCTATCTTTATAGTTGCTATATAGATAAAAGTATTGGCAAGCAAAAAACTGTTTGCCTAAAAACAGTAAAGACTAAGATAAAAGGACTTTCAATGAAAGTACGTGCTTCAGTAAAGAAGATGTGTGATGACTGTAAAGTTATCAAGAGAAAAGGCATTGTAAGAGTAATCTGCAAAGTTAAAAAACATAAACAGAGACAAGGATAACCATGGCTCGTATTTCTGGTGTTGATTTACCTAAAAAGAAAAGAGTAGAGTACGGTCTAACGTATATCTATGGGATTGGTCTTCATACTTCACGCATGATTTTAGATGCAACAGGTATTGACTATAATAAAAGAGTTTTTGAACTCAATGAAGCTGATGTAGCTGCAATTACTGCTGAGATCCGTGCTAACCACATGGTTGAAGGTGATCTTCGTAAGAAAGTTGCAATGGATATCAAATCACTTATGGATTTAGGTTCATATCGTGGTCTTCGTCACCGTCGTGGTCTTCCATGTCGTGGTCAAAAAACTAAGACAAATGCGCGTACTCGTAAGGGTAAACGTAAAACTGTCGGCGCAGCGTAAGGAATTAGATTATGGCAAAAAGAAAAGCTGTTAGAAAAAAAGTAGTAAAAAAGAATATTGCACGTGGTATCTGCCACATTGCTGCATCATTCAATAATACACTTGTAACTATTACAGATGAGATGGGAAATATGATTGCATGGAGTTCTGCTGGTTCTTTAGGATTTAAAGGTTCTAAAAAATCAACTCCATTTGCTGCACAAGCTGCTGTTGAAGCTGCTGTTGAAAAAGCACAAGTACATGGTATTAAAGAACTTGGTATTAAAGTTCAAGGTCCAGGTTCAGGTCGTGAGACTGCAGTGAAAGCTGTTGGTGCTATCGAAGGAATCCGTGTTACATTTATGAAAGATGTTACACCATTACCACATAACGGTTGTCGCGCACCTAAGCGTCGTAGAGTTTAAGGAGATTACTGATGGCAAGATATAGAGGTCCAGTAGAGAAAATCGAAAGAAGATTTGGAGTAAGCCTTAACTTAAAAGGTGAGCGTCGTTTAGCAGGGAAATCTGCTTTAGAGAAACGTCCATACGGTCCAGGTCAACACGGTCAACGTCGTAAGAAAGTATCTGAGTACGGATTACAACTAAATGAAAAGCAAAAAGCAAAATTCATGTATGGTGTTTCTGAGAAACAATTCCATGCACTATTTGTTGAAGCTAAACGTAGAGCAGGAAATACAGGTACAAACCTTATTACACTTATTGAGCAAAGACTTGACAATGTTGTTTACAGAATGGGATTCGCATCTACTCGTAGATTCGCTCGTCAACTTGTAACACATGGTCACATCCTTGTAGATGGTAAAAAACTTGATATCCCTTCATACCGTGTTAAACCGGGTCAAAAAATTGAAGTTCGTGAAGCAAGTAAAGCAAATGTACAAATCGTACGTGCTATGGAACTTACAAACCAAACTGGTTTAGCTCCATGGGTTGATATTGATGCTGAAAAAGTATTTGGTATCTTTACTCGTTTACCAGAACGTGAAGAAGTTGTTATTCCAGTTGAAGAACGTTTAATCGTTGAGCTTTACTCTAAATAGTAATAATAAAAGGGCGTAAAAGATATGAAAAAGATTAAAACTACTCCACTAGCTCCTCAAGAGTTCGAGGTAGAACAAATTAGTGAGAATGAAGCTAACATTATGGCATATCCGTTTGAAACGGGTTATGCTATCTCTTTAGCGCATCCACTTCGCCGTTTTCTATTAAGTAGCTCAGTTGGTTATGCACCAATCGCTATTAAAATCGAGGGTGCTAAACATGAGTTCGACTCTGTTCGTGGTATGCTTGAAGATATTTCAGATTTTATCTTAAATCTTAAAGAGATTCGCTTTAAATTAAATGATGATGCAACTGAAGCAGAGATCAATTACAGCTTTGCAGGTCCATGTACTATTACTGGTGCAGACCTTAGCAATGATGAAGTTGAAGTGGTAACACCTGATGCTCCTCTTGCAACTCTTAATGAAGATTCTACACTTAACTTTAGCATTAAAATTGCTCAAGGTATTGGCTATGTAGCTAGTGAAGATACTTATGAAGAGTTAGAAGATGGTTATATCGCATTGGATGCTTACTTCACACCTGTAAGAAGTGCAACTTATAAAATTGAAAATGTACTTGTTGAAGACAACCCTAACTTTGAAAGAGTTGTTATGAACATCAGAACTGATGGTCAAATTTCACCAATCGATGCATTTAGAAACTCTTTAGAAGTTATGTATGCACAACTTGCAGTATTTAACTCTGAGATAAGCATAAAAGCACCTACTACAATTGAGAGAGTTGAAGAGTCACCAGATCTTAAAAAACTAACTACTAGCATAGATAGTTTAGGTTTAAGTGCTCGTAGTTTTAACTGTCTTGATCGTTCAAACATTAAGCTTATTGGTGAAATTACACTTATGAGTACTAATGATTTAAAAAATGTTAAAAACCTTGGAAAAAAATCATACGATGAGATCGTTGAAAAAGTTCAAGAATTTGGTTTCGCCGTTGGTGCAGACCTAGCAGATGATGTAGTTACTGCATTAAAAAAGAAAATAGAAGCTTTACAAGCTTAATAGAGGATTAGATATGAGACACCGTCATGGATATCGTAAACTAGGTCGTACAAGTGCACATAGAGCTGCACTTCTTAAAAACCTTAGTATTTCGTTAATCGAACATGGAAAAATCGAAACTACTGCTATCAAAGCAAAAGAGTTACGTTCATATGTTGAAAAACTTATTACAGTTGCAACTAAAAACGACTCAAATGCTCACAGAACAGTATTTGCTGCGCTTCAAAGTAAAGAAGCAACAAAAACTCTAGTAAATGAAATTGCTCCGAAGTATGTTGATCGTACTGGTGGATACACTAGAATTACTAGAACAAGAATCCGTCGTGGTGATGCTACTACTATGGCGTTTATTGAATTAGTATAAGTTATTAATTCACACTATAATGAACTAAGTCCATTATAGTGGCAGGGACATTTGTCCCTACAACCCCCTAAAGCTACAAAAAACAAAGTTTTTTGAGAGATAATTAACTTCCCAATTCTAAACTACTTTAATATATAGGATTTACTACAATGAGTAATTTCGCATTTGGAACTTACCGCATAACAGACCAAAACCCACAACATATACAGGCTTTACGAGATGCCATAGAGTCTGGTATAACACTTATAGATACATCAAGTAACTATATGGATGGTTCGGCAGAGAGAGCGATCGCTTTAGCTTTAAATAGTTTTGATGAAGTATTTCGAAACTCTGTAGAGATAGTGAGTAAGTATGGTTATATTCAGGGCTTCAATATGGAGCTTCATAAAGAGAAACACTTTGAGGGTGTAGTGGAGTTTAATGAACAATGTTTTCATTCTATATCTCCCTCATTTATGCGTGACCAACTTGAGCGTTCTTTAGAGAGACTCCAAAGAGATAAGATAGATTGTTATCTCATTCACAATCCTGAGTATTTTATCTTTGATGCACTTAATAAAAATGCAGCAGATAAAGATGAGATACTCGATGCAATGTATAAGAGACTTTATGATGCTTTTGTAGGTTTAGAAGAAGAGGTGAAGGCTGGCCGTATTGGTTCTTATGGTATAAGCTCCAACTCTTTTGCAAAACCACATAATGATCCCGAATTTTTACCTTATGAAGATCTATTAACATTGGCTGATAAGGCGAGTGAAAAGGTTGGTAATGATACACACCATTTTACAACGATACAACTTCCTATAAATATCTTAGAACAAGAGGGACTTAAATGTGCTACTTGGGCAAAAGAGAATGGTTTACGGGTGTTAGCGAATCGTCCCTTAAATGCACAAAAAGATGGACAGATGTATAGACTTGCTGAATATGATGAGAGCCATGAGTATTATCATCATCTCAATGAACTTTTAGAGGTTTCAGATAACGATCAACTTCGCCCACTCTATAATCTCTTAGAGCAACTCGATGAGAACAAACATAAGTTTGGCTGGGTAGGTGATTTTGACACTTTTTTATATGCTCAAATACTGCCACACATCAAGAACTCTTTAGAGTCTCTTGATGAAGAAAATTTAGAAACTATGTTACACTACATCGATATGTTTTTTGTTGAGTATAGAAAAATGGTTGCACATGAATGCTCAAAAAAAACAAAGATAGCACTCAAAGATGAACTAGATTTTTGTGAAACTACAATGCAGGAGTGTGCTTTAAGATTTTTACTCCAAAGAGAGAGTATAGATTATATACTTGTTGGGATGAGAAAGTCATCTTATGTTCATGAAACTTTGGCTTTACTAGCCTAAAAAAGAGTAGCTAGTTTATTTTTTTATCACTTGTTAAGGGATATTGTCATATTTTATGATAATTAAATATAAATGAAAAATTTTAAAGGATAGATATGATTCCATTTTCAGATGAAGAGTTATTAGAACCAGTAAAAACGGTGATAGATAAAGTCCGCCCATCACTAGCACTTGATGGTGGTGATATAGACTTTATCACAGTAAAGAACTCAAAAGTATATGTACAACTTAAAGGTGCATGTATAGGGTGTGCAAGTAGTGGATCAACGCTCAAATACGGAGTAGAACGCCAGCTAAGAATGGATATACATCCAGAACTTTGTGTAGTTAATGTGCCAGTAGGCATGGAAAACGATATAGATAATCTTTAAAGAGAAACATGAGTACGATAAGTAAATATAAAATTTTAACTCAAGCAAAAGAGAGCTTTACAAAAGCAAATTATAAAGAAGCATTAGAAAAGTTCGCACAAGTATTGCAAAACTACCCTAATTCTAAAGAAGCCTACAATGGTGTTATCCTTTCAGAGATGGCTATGAGTGGAGAGGGTGGAGCAGAAGCTCTTTTTGATTACTATGAGATTCTTCAAGAGGAAGATAAAGAGCAAGCAGATATGATTATGGAGGAGATTCTCCAAAGTATGGATGGAAGTTTAGAAAAACTTTCTCAGGTATTTGCTGAGCCTATACGAGAGCGTTTAGAGCTTGAAGATGGTATTTTGTATAGTGATTTTAAAACTCTTTTAGATGAGGGTGCTCCATTTAAAGAAACTTTTGAAAATATTATGTTCTCTACACGTGTTATAATCACAAAAAAAGAGGATTTTATAGACTTCTTAGAGAAGCTTATAGATCATGATTTTGCAGAGATGGCACTTACATACTTAGAGAATGCTCTAAGTATCTATCCGAGTGATAAACTTCTCCATAAACTGCTAAAAAAACTCTCTAAGGGAAAGAAAAAAATTGAAAATAGAGCTTCCTAACCAGCCATATAGATATGTAACAGAAAATTCGCAAGAGTGTGATAGTGAGACGGCCTTTGTTTTAACAAGTCAAAATGAAAAGTATTTAGCCAATGCAAAAGAGAACAATGCACACTCAATTATAAAGATTGCAGAGATTGCACATCTTTTTGGTGTTGACAAGATAAAGATAGTTGGAATTACTGGTACAAACGGTAAAACAACTACAGCAAGTGCCATCTACTCTTTTCTACTTGACCTTGGTTATAAAGCTGCTATGCAGGGAACACGTGGTCTTTTTATGAACGATGAAGTGTGTGAGGGTAAAACTCTTACAACACCATCAGTTCTCAATACTTACAAACATATCTATCAAGCTGTAGAGGCTGGATGTGAATACTTTATTATGGAAGTAAGTTCCCATGCGATTGTTCAAAAACGTGTAGAGGGGCTTGATTTTGAGCTTAAAATCTTGACAAATATTACACAAGACCATCTCGATTACCATAAAACTTTAGAAGATTATATCTATGTGAAAAACTCTTTCTTTCAAGATGAGAGTAAAAAACTGATTAACAAAGATGAGCCTCGTGCAAAGTTTAATTTTAAAAATGCCTATACTTACGGGATTGAAAATCCTGCTACATACAGACTAATGGCATACTCACTCAATGAGGGTAGTAGTGGAATTATCCAGCATTTTCAAGAGATAGTTCCTTTTACAGCTTCACTTCATGGTTTTTTCAATCTTTACAATCTTATGGCTGCAATCTCTGCAACACATCTTCTTACAGGGAAAAAGCTTGAAGAGGTTGCTGATGTTGTAGATAACTTTGCTGGGGTGAGTGGACGCATGGAGCAGGTTTGTGCTGCACCAAATGTAATCGTTGATTTTGCACACACACCAGATGGTATGCAACAGGTACTTAATGCTCTTAAAGAGAAAGAACTTTTAGTAGTCTTTGGAGCAGGTGGCGACAGAGATACGATAAAACGCCCTCTTATGGGTCGTATCGCTGCATCTTTAGCGAAAAAAGTTTACATCACAAGTGATAACCCACGTCATGAAGATCCTGATGCTATTGTAGCTGATATTTTAGAGGGGATTGAAGATAAAACAAATGTAGTAGTAGAGCTCAATCGTAAAAAAGCGATAGAGATGGCTCTTGACTCACAAGAGGGGGAAGAGGTTGTTGTTATCTTAGGAAAAGGTGATGAGAATTACCAGCTTATCTATGATGAAAAGTTTCCTTTTGATGATAGAGAAGTGGTAAGAGAGCTTTTAAATCTTAACTAAAATGCTAGACTAGAATCTAGCATTAATCCCGATATATCCAATATTGACATCTGTTTTTGGTATTGTTGAGATTGTATCATTAATCTTTTCATATGAAACATATCTATAGTTATATGCAAGTTCAATATCAAATGTTTCACTTAATGGTAAAAACACTCCAGTTCCTAGATTAAATGAACCATAGTTTAAGCTACCGTTGTTTAAATCAGATTTCATCTCACCAGCACCAAATCCAGCTTTTACAAATGGAAGTACATAGATATCAAAATCGAATGCTTTAACAAAATCAATATTGATACCATATTTTTGTCCATCATTTGTATCTATAAGCTTTGAATTGTTTTGTATATAGTCAAAACTTAACTCGATAGCATAAGCTTTTCTCTCTCCATAACCGATTTTAAAGCTTCCTATCGCTGCTGAATTATTGATACTAGTTGTTGTGTCTTCATAAGTTTCATTATAGATACCACCACCAGCACCTATATAAAGTTTTGCTTCTGCAAAAAGTGATGAGACTAAAAGAGTAAAAAGTAGAATTTTTTTCAAAGTTTCTCCTGTATAAATTTGTAAAATTATATCTAAAAATCCCCTGCTATCCTTAAATATAAAAACTTATTTTTGATGCTTATAAATTTGATGCTAAATTTTGCTATAATTGCACAAAAATTTTAAGGACTATTTCTATGGGAATCCCTCAACCGGCATTTTATATATTTAAATGTGAGCAATCTGCTCCTCCTGGTATGCCAAAACCATCATGTGTTACACCACAAACTCAAGACCTATTTCAACACCTTGCAACTTCATTAATGAAGCAAGGGATTATGGGAACTGTGCAGCCAATCAGAACATCTTGTATGAATAGATGTCAAATGGGTCCTGTTATGTTAGTAGAGCCAGGTCATACTATGTATGCAGCTTTAACTAAAGAAAAAATAGATAGAATTGTAGAAGAACACATTATCGGTGGTAATGTAGTTGAAGAGTTTGTGATAGATGCTGAGATGTGGGATGAGCCAATCTCTCCAGCAGATATGAAAAAACAAATGGGAATGTAGGAAAAGTATATGTTAATTGATATGTTGTACAGCAAAATCCATCGTGCTACTGTTACTGATGCCAACCTAAACTATGTTGGTTCAATCACAATAGATGAGGAGCTCTTAGAAGCTGCAAAGATGAGAGTTGGACAAAAAGTTGAAATTCTAAATGTAAACAATGGTGAGCGTTTTACAACTTACATCATCTTAGGTGAACGTGGTAAACGCGATATCTGCCTTAATGGTGCAGCAGCTCGTAAAGTACACCCAGGCGATAAAGTAATCATCGTGGCTTATGCTACTTATGATGAAAAAGAGCTTGAGAGTTACAAACCTCGTGTTGTTATCTTAAACGATGACAATAACATCGATACTATTGCGGATAACATTTAAATTATGTTTGGGAATTTGGGCGATATGAGTAAAATGCTTGAGGGGATGCAGGAGAATGCTGCAAAACTTAAAGCTGAACTTGAGTCTAAAACTTTTACTGTAAGAACAGGTGGTGGTATTGTTGAGCTAAGTGTCAACGGTAATGGTGAAGTGATCGATTTAGTGATTGATGATGTTGCTTTAAGTGACAAAGATATGCTTCAAATCTTACTGATTGGTGCCATTAATGATGCCAATAAAATGGTACAACAAAATCAACAGCAGTCCGCTATGGGAATGCTTGGTGGGATGAAATAGGTGTTACGCCTATTTCTAACACTTACCCTACTCTTTTTTAACCTTTATGCTTGTAAAGGTGGATACAACTCATGTAAAGCGAAAATTCAAGATTCCAAGTCTATACAAAATAAACAACTTTATCTCATAGTTAAAAAACATCAACGACTTCTATATAGCAATAAAAAACCCTCCGGAAAAATCCTTAAACATGACCCTTATCTTTCCTTATACCTTGTAGAGGATAAAAAGGGTTTTTCTTACCCTTTTACTATCAACAATAGACTTAGACTCGGTGTTGCCGTAGTTGATAACAAGCGAGCCATCGAGGGGAAAATACTTAAACGCCAGATAGGACTTAATGAGTTTGCTACCTTTAGTGAGCCTCTTTTTTTTCCTAGTGTAGTTATGACGAGTTGTTGTTCACTTGAGGGGATAGTCACACCAAAAGGGATTATAGAAAAAGAGTATATTCAACATTTTTTAGAGGTGAAAAAAGTCTCTTATGCTGATATTGGTATCCGCATTTACGATAAGAAAAAACTTGTTTTTGTTAAAGCGATTAACCCTTTTATTAAAGGGAATCCTTTTAAAATTGGGGACTGCATTATCTCTTTTGATGGGAAAAAAGTAAGAGATGCAGCTGATTTAATGCGATGGATACTCTTTAGTAAGATAGGTTCTATGCATAAAGTGAAACTCAAACGCGATGGGAAGATGTTTTCTTTCTCTGTTAAAAGTCAAAACCGTTTTGGTGGTGGAAAACTGAGTGATACTTTCTTGGAATTTTTAGGTATCAGCTTTGATAAGCATCTCAAAGTGGTGAAAATAGCTCCAAAAGCTAGAAAATACCAGTTAAAAATAGGTGACAAACTAGTTCAAATAAATGAACAAAATATTAAAAATGAACAGCAGATATCAAAAATAATTTCACAAAAAAAAGATGGTGCATATCTTCTCTTTGAAAGATACGACTTTCAGTTTTTTGTGAAGGTAAATTAGATAAAATTTCATATGCAAAACTTTGAGCACTTTTTATTAGAAAACTTACCAACATCAAAAAGTATACACCCTCATTATGAGAGTGCTCTACAAAATATGCTCAAAGCAGGGGGAAAGAGATTTCGTCCTGCACTTTTACTTGGTGTCGTAAAAGCTTACAACCCTCTTATGCTTGAGAGTGCTTATCATGCAGCTTATGCTATAGAATTATTGCATACATACTCACTGATACATGATGATTTACCGGCGATGGATGATTCACCACTACGTCGTGGTAATCCTACTCTTCATGTTGTTTTTGATGAAGTGACAGCTATCTTGGTTGGAGATGCACTGAACACTTACTCTTTTGAAGTACTGAGCAATGCTCCATTCTCAGATAC
>JAMORK010000008.1 GCA_027063645.1 Sulfurimonas sp. | reverse complement strand
TTTTATAAAAAGCTTCCATCTCAGCTCTTGTAGCATCTGTATCTTTTCTGATGTTTGGCATAGTATTTACAAACTTTTTACCCTTTGAGCCAACATAACCAGCCGAGGCCCCACGCTCTTTTTGGGTATTGTGAACCATAGCACTGATCTTTGTTGCTAAGATAGTTGCTTGTTCTATCTTATCTAACTCATTTAAATCTGTATAATTTTTATAAATATTCATACTGAGTAGTGTAAATATCACAAGTGCGGGAATCGACACTAAAAGTGCCATTTTGAATTTTATTGTAAGATTATTAAGCATTTTGTACATCCTATTATTTCATTATATTTTATATTAATTAGCTTAATTTTAAACTTAATGGCTAAGTATAGGTATTCAGTTTATCTATTTTGCTACTTTTTCTTAGCATTAAGTCTTTAATTTTGATAAAATTGCATTATGAGTAGATTTGAAAAAATAAAAAAAATGTTTACAATAGCCTTGGGATTTGCCTTAGCAACATATCTAATTATAAGTGGAATGGCGATGCTCGAAACAGAGAAAGAGCCTCAGTCAATTAAGAGTGAAGTTCACGATAGTAAGTAAAACTGTCTCTCCCTTGTTCTTTTGTCTTATACATCGCTTCATCGGCAAATTTTAGAAGAGATTGTAGATTTGATGCATCTTCTGGATAGATAGATATTCCGATACTTGCTGAGATCTTTACCTCTTGCTCTTTAAGTAGAAAAGGGGTTCTAAAGGAGTAAAGAATTTTTCTTGTTATAGGGGAGATGGAGTTCTCTTTTATGTTAGTTAAGATAATAACAAACTCATCTCCCCCAATTCTTGCAAAAATGTCATTTTCTCTGATGAGTGATTGAATACGTAAAACACTCTCTTGAAGTAACAAGTCTCCAATATCATGCCCAAGAGAGTCATTTATCTCTTTGAAATTATCTAAATCTAAAAAAAGCACAGCAAAATGTTCATGGTTGCGTTTAGAGTTTGAGAGGATAAACTCAAGTTTATTATAAAGGCTTAGTCTGTTGAGTATTCCTGTTAAAGTGTCATGTTGTGAGATATAGTCTAGTTTTTTTTGTATCAAATATTGAGATGTTATATCTCTAGCTATCCCTTCAATCTCTACTATTTCCTCCTCTTCATTATATACAGGAAATTCTGTAATCTCTAAATAGTGTACTGATTTGTCTTTATGATAAACGCTGATAATATAAGGATCTTGTTGTTCCCCATCAATAGCCTTTTGTGTAATTAGGTCTATATTCTCATTGATTTTCTCATCTGTGAGATAAGTTGAGTAGTGCTGTAAAAATTCATCAACACTATAGCCTAAAATATCGTATATAGAATTACTTACATAGACTATGTCTCCTTCAAGATCATGGGCATAAAAGAAGTAATGATCTTTAAGTGCCGTGGTCATTGTCTCATAGCGTTTTTCTGTACGTCTTATTTTCTCTTGTGTAGTTCTTTTGAGCTCTTCATAAAGATCTCGCATCTCTTTAGAAGATATATCTAAAGAGTGTTCTAAAAGATTTCTATCTTCATCTGCAGAGATATAAGCCTGATTGACAAGTTCTAAGAATGCTTTATCAACAATAGCCCCAGTTTTTTTGAGTTGGCGTTTAAGTAGATGATGCATTACTTTCCCATAAAATCGTCAGTGTCATTGTTTGATTATGAAGATCACATTCCCCTGAGCCTATAGGTGAGATCTCGCCATAAGAGTAAAAACCAATTTGTTGCACCTTAGGGGGAAGGTTTTCAAGTGTTGCTTCGAGTTCATCTTCTATTCTTTGTTTTAAAACAAGTTTTCTCCCTATACAACTTATAGCAATACAAAGAATCTCTTCATCTTTATAGTTTTGAAGATTGATCTCTTTAGAAGCTTGGTATGCACCATCTATCAGTCTATCGTGATTGGCTTTCATAAGTGAGACCATACTTCCCTCAGGAATATCTCCTGCAAAGGTGATAGACTGCTCTTCTTCATTTACAGCTAAAATTGTACGTACTGTTTTAACACCATTGTCTTTATCTTCTTGAAGCTCAAGCGGAAAAAGTAAGCCACTTGCAGGAAGCTCCTTAGCCTTTTGTCCAAGATATTCTTTGTAGATATCAAGGGCAGGTTTGTTGTCTAACTCGTATAAAATATTGTCTTCAGAGCGGGTTACTTTTCTTTGTATCCCAAATTTGTCCCATCCCCCTTTAAAGTTGTATTTTATATGGATATGTTCACCATAGAAACCAACTCCACTTACATAATCACTTTGAGGTTTGCCATCTACAAGAACCCATGTTGAGTGAAACCGATCTCCATCTCCTGCAAGCCCTCCACTTACAATCACATCAGAATGAACGATAGAAGCGAGTCCTGAAGTGAGTTGGGACCCATTGATATTGAGACCATCACTGAGTATAAAGATATTTTTCAAGCTATCATTATAAAGAGAATTTGCTATGTTTTGACCAATATTAAAAGAGTTTTTGGATGAATCTATATGTTGTGTTACTAGTTTTAAAGAGGTGTTTTCAAATTTTACAATACTCAGAACAAGGGAGTTTTCTTGAAGCTCATCACCTCGAATCTCACCTGCTGTAGATGCCCCAATAATATGAGAATTTGGAAACAGAGAGTATATCTCATCAAAAGCAGCACTAAACGGGGCATGCTCTGCACTGGCAAAAATGATAAGCAGTGTTTGTTGAGAATCTAGAGAGTTATCTAACTTTTTATCCCATGATTTTTTATAAGAGTATGTTTGAAGAACCATAAATTATCCTTTACATTCTAACCATTCTAGTCTTGCAGGCCTTAAGAGTTAATAAAAGTTCATAGTAACACAGTGCAAAGAGCCATGTTGTCTTATAAGTATGGAGCAATCTAAGGGTATAATCTCTCTGTCTTTAAATGTTCTTTGAAAGATCTCTATCGCCTCTTTATCTTGCTTGATTCCATAGACTGGAACTAAAACGCCACCATTGACAAATAAAAAGTTTGCATAAGTTGCTGGAAGTCTCTCTTTTTTATAGTAGATAGGATCACACATAGGAAGTGCTATGAGCTTGAAATCGTGTATTTGTGCAAAAGTTTGCAACTCTTTTTCCATAAGATGTAGTTCTTGGTAATGCTCATCGTTTTTATCTGTACATTGTATATACATAATGCTCTTTTTATCTATAAAACGGGCAAGGGTATCTATGTGTGAGTCGGTATCATCACCTGCAAGGTAGCCATGCTCAAGATAAAGAACTTCTTTGAGATTAAAAAATTGTTTGAGCTTGAGAGTGATCTCTTGTTTTGTGTATTGTGGGTTTCTATTGGTGTTGAGCATACATGCTGAGGTACTGAGGAGTAGGCCTTCTCCATTACTCTCTATCGCACCACCCTCTAAAACAAAATCAATTTTTTTTGCCCAAGGTGTCAAAAAAGATGTCATGTCATTATCTTTTGTAGCATCAAATTTTCCACCCCAAGCATTGAAAGTAAAGTCAAGCAGTTCTGTACTCTTGCCATTTTCTAAGGATATAGCAGAACAATCTCTAGCCCAGGTATCATCTGTAGTATACTCTTGAAAAAGTAGATGCTTTGTATCTTCAAAGTGTGCTTTTAGTGCTTTGATATCATCACACACAACAAGACAGGTTTGAAATTTTCTAATGGCGTTTATGATATTGACAAAACACTCCTGTGCCTCTTGGAGGTACTCAGCCCAGTCGGTATCTTTATGTGGAAAGATGATTTGGGTGTAAGATTGTGTTTCAAATTCACCAATTAAACGCTTCATATTGTATAATTCCTTTATGGCTTACATAACTTTAGATAAACAACATTTTTTTAATAACCTTGATATTATTGCAAAGCAAACTAAAAGTAGAGATAAAATCGCTCTTGTTTTAAAAGATAATGCTTACGGACATGGACTTTGCGAGATGGCAAGTTTAGCAAAAGAGTATGGACTCACAAAAGCTGTTGTTCAGCTTGAGAGTGAAGCTGTGCAGATAAAAGACTTTTTTGAGTATATACTTATCTTGGCAGATACTCCAAAGAGTCCTAGTGAAAAATTTTACTATACAGTCAATGAACTTCAAATGATTGAAAAGTTTCCCCAATCAACCCAGATAGAACTAAAAGTGAACACCGGTATGAACCGAAATGGGATAGAGATGGATGAGTTAGAGGATGCTCTTGTGATGATAAAAAAGTGTAATCTTCAACTTCGTGCCATCTTTACACACCATGGATGTGCAGATGAAGAGAATGGTTTTTATGAGATGCAAAAAAAGAATTTTGAGCATTTAAAGTTAAAAGCAGAAGTGTTATTAAGAGAGCTAGAAATGCCTCAAGTTGTTTTTCACTCTTCAAACTCTGCCGCCTTATTTCGTGAACAAGATTGTGATGGAGATATGGCAAGGGTAGGGATAGCTGCTTATGGACTACTTGAACTTCCATTTGTAACAGAAGCAAAGAAGCTGCAAGCTGTACTTGCCTTGTATGCTTCAAAGTTGAGTACAAGAAAAGTAAAGAGAGGCTCTTGCATAGGGTATGGGGCAAGTGTGACGATGCAAGAGGATGCTCTTGTAAGTAATTATGACTTTGGTTATGGTGCTGGTTTTTTAAGAGGGTGTTCCAATAGTTATATCACACCAGAAGGTGTTAATTTAGTGGGAAGAATCTCAATGGACAATGCCTCTTTTGTATCAGACCTTGATGAGTTGTTAATTTTTAATGATGCATCACAGCTTGCAAAATATGTAGAGACGATCAGTTATGAGGTTTTGACCTCACTCAAGCCCCATCTTAAACGAAAAATTATCTAGCTAATACTCGTCGCGTTTGCCAATACTTACTTCGCCAATAAGGGTTGTTAAGATTAGATATAGTAACTCCATGCTTCGTTGAGGTGTGTAAAAAGTTTCCATGTTCTAAGTAGATACCTGAGTGTCTTGTTCTCCATCCTGTTTTAAAAAGTACTAAATCTCCCTCTTGGATAAGAGACTTCTTGATAGGGTAGCCCACTTTAGCTTGTAGAGTTGTTGTTCTAGGTACTCTAATCCCAAAAGCATCTTTGTAGATAATCTGCACAAGAGCAGAACAATCGACTCCATTTTTATCTACCCCACCATAGCAGTATTTTACTCCATACCATTTTTTATATTCTTCATAGAGGGCCTCTTTTATGGGTGTTTTCTCTTGAAGTCTATAGGGTGGCAACTCTGCTTGAGGAGTTGGTTTTGAAAGGGTTAGTGTATGTTTCTTTGCTGGGAGAGGAGATGTTTTTTCTAAACTACATCCACTAAAAAGGAGGATGCAGAGAAAAAAAAGAGCTGTAGTTTTCATCTCTTAGGAGTTTATTTTGATGATGGCGTTTGGATAGATAACACCATCTATGCCAAGAAGAGCCATCTCCTCTATCTCTTTGTCTGTTTCTATATGCACAAGAATTTTAGTGTCAAAAAGATATGTTTCTGCAATCTCTTGGGCTGTTTTTGCCAAAGATTTACTAAGAAGAACATATTTTGCTCCCAATGATGAGGCATAGATAAGTTCAGTTACAGAAGATATGCCAAGAGAAAATGCGATGCTATTGGCTCTAGCATGCTCAATGATATCAAGATTTTCTTCACTAAATTCTAAGTATATAGTTGCTGATGGAGGAGTATGCATAATCGCATCTATATCTCTTACATGGTAGAGTGATTCTGCTTCTATAAATTTATGCCCTATAAGTATCATAAAGAACCTTTTTGTGCACACTCACTGCAACAGTAATATTTTGCATTACTAAGAAGTGCCTCGTTGAGTTCTACATAAACGCCACAGGTTTCACATTTTACGAGCTCATTGATATCTTTAGAGTCTTTTGCATTACTCGTAGTTTTTCTCTTTTTCTCTTCTGTGACACTTGGCTTCTTTTTAAAAAACATCATGTATACAACGGTGATAACACCCACAATAAGTAGTAGTTTTAAAATCATAAATTTTCCCCTAAAAGTAAGTAGTGTCTGTTATCTGTTTCGATGATTTTATGTTGCATGTCTTTGACACCATCTTTCACTTCATCAAAAACTTTTTCACCTTTGTAAAAAAGGAGTTTTGAATCTTTATCTCTAAAGTTTTGGCTAAGCTCAAGAAGCATTTTCGTGTCGGTAACTGCTCGTGATGTGATGATGTCAAATATTTGAGAATCCATCTGTTCTACTCTTTTTTTCACCACTGTGACATTCTCAAGACCTAAATCAGCTTTGATAAACTGTAAAAAAGAGGCACGTTTAGCGAGGGGTTCTACAAGTGTAACCTCTGTATCTGGTAGGGCAAAGGCTAAAATCATCCCTGGAAAACCAGCACCTGTTCCTATGTCCATAAGTGTTTTTACCTTTGGTAAAAAACTTACAGGAAAAACGGCATCATAGATGAACTCATTGAGAGTTTGTTCATCTCTAGCCCCTGTAAGGTTATGTACTTTATTCCATTTAAAGAGATGCTCTTTATATTTTTGAATATTGTAAAAAAAGTTTTCTGGTAATTTTATATTTTGATTTTCGAGTGTAGTTTTTAAATTCAATAAAATATCCTTTTGTAAAAGATATTTTATCTAAAAAATGGGTTTTATGAAAAGAGTTTTTTCATAGCAGTGAAAAAGATTTTAAAAATCCCTTTATTTCCTACAACTCCATCTATAAAATCATCGTAGCTCATTCTTTTTTCTTCTAAGAAACCACGAAGATATTTTTCACTTGCATCCATCCCACCATCTTTTTCAATCTCTAAGAGTTTTTGATAGATTGGTTCCATTGTATCTATAGCTTTTTGTGGTGCTGCCTTTCTAAAGGCTGTATGTGAAATAATTTCATTGCTTATAGGGTCAACCTTAGGTTCAAACTCTGTTACAACCCAGTAATAACTTCCATCTTTAGCCATATTCTTGACAACAGCCATAATATTTTGTGCTTTTTTGATACGGTCCCACATCATTTTAAAAACAACTTTTGGCATATCTGGATGTCTTACTATATTATGGGCTTGACCTATAAGTTCTGCTTCACTATACCCTGAAATCTCGACGAAGTAATCATTACCATATTCTATAATTCCCTTGGAATCTGTTTTGGAAACGATATATCTTTTGTTATTGAGTTTAATTTCCTTGTTTACTGGTTGTGGCCGCATAGTTTATTTCCTGCTATAATAGATTTCTTTGAAAAACATTAAGGACATTATATACTTTATTTGTTAAATATATGTAATAATGTTAGTAACATTTTAAAATAGGAATCAAAATGAACAAAAAAGAGATGCTTGATGCCATTGATCATGCGAAAAAAGTCCATTTAGAAGAGATGCATAAAATTAGTTCAGTCCTAAAAGGCAATGAGGTTCAAAACCCTACACCTCTTGGTAAAATGGAGTGTGAGTGTGGTGTATGGTTTTATTCTCATGAAAAAGAGATGAAAGATATTTTAGGAGCACAGCTTTTTGAACGTTTAGATAAACATCATGAAAATTGGCATAAAGAGTATCACAATATTTATAATATCTTCTTCAAAGAGGAGAAAAAAACAGGTTTTTTAGCAAAAATTTTAAAACGTGATAAAGTAGATTCTCTTACCTTAGATAAGGCAAAACTTTATTTTACAGAGTTACAAAAAAGTACTGATGAGCTTTTAAAAGCATCAGAATCTGCAACACGAAGAATCTCAGCACTCAAAGAGTCTAAATTTCATTAGTTTCTAACATTTTTTCAATCTCTTCAGCAGGAATAGGTCTAGAGTACAGATACCCTTGTATCTGTTCACAGCCATTTTGCACGAGAAACTCTTTTTGAGCCTCTGTCTCAACACCTTCAGCAATAAGTTTTAAATTTAAACTTTTACCCAAAGCGATAATCGCTTTTGTGATAGCCAGATCATCTTCATCATCAGGAATATCTCTGATGAATGATTGGTCTATTTTAAGTTTATCTAAAGGGAGTTTTTTAAGATAAGAAAGAGAAGAATAGCCTGTTCCAAAGTCATCTATGGCAATCTCAATCCCGAGTTCTGTAATGGTATGGAGTTTTTGTATGGAGAGTTCAGGGTTATTCATCACTTGCCCCTCGGTCACTTCAAGCTCTAACCATAAGGGGTTAAAGTCTAGTTTCTCCATTGTATCTACAAGTTTATGAAGAAAATCTTTTTCATTAAGTTGTTTCATACTAAGGTTGAGGGCTAGAACTCCTGGATTGAGACCTTTTTTATACCATATGACAAACTGTTCCATCGCTTTTTCCATAACAATAGTATCTATTTGTATAATGAGTCCATTCTCTTCTGCGATAGGTATGAATTTTCCAGGGGGAACAAGACCTAGCTGTGGGTGTTGCCAACGAACAAGTGCTTCCATCCCTATAATTTTATCAGTTGCAGTAGAGTACTGAGGTTGAAAATAAACGATAAATTGCTTCTCTTTGACAGCAACTCGTAAGCTGTTTTCCATAACAACTCTCTCAAAAGCAAAGGCTGTCATCTCTGAGGAGTAAAACTGATAATTATCTCGACCCTCCTCTTTTGCCTTATACATAGCAGTATCAGCATATTTGAGTAAATTTTCTTTTGCTTGACTATCGTCAGGATAGATACTTATACCAATACTTGATGAGATATAGAGCTGATGTGTCCCTACAACTATAGGAAGTTTAATTTGATCTATAATCTTTTGTGCAACTATAGCTGCATCTTTAGGGTTTGAGATGTTTTTAAGGATGATGGTAAACTCATCCCCACCAAGACGAGCAAGCGTATCTTCATTGCGAATTGTTTTAGAGAGTCTTGCAGCAGATTCAATAAGAACTTCATCCCCTATATGGTGTCCAAGTGAGTCATTGATCTTTTTAAACTGATCAAGATCAATAAAGAAAAGAGCAAATTTTTCTTTGTTTCTTTTTGAACTTGCTATGCTTTGTTCTAATCTGTCTTGAAATAAAGAACGATTTGGCAATTTTGTTAAGCTATCATGATTTGCTTGGTAGTTCAGGAGTTGAGACTGCTCATGTAAGCGAATTTCATCTTCAATTTGCTTGGATATATCTATGTCAAAAATAACAAATGCATCTTGATTATTATAACGAATAGGGTGTATAAAAGACTGAACATAGTATGTTGAACCATCTTTCTTTTTGTGTATAGTACGGTTGAGAGTTTTTTCCTTTTCTGTAATAGAGTTACGGAGTGATTCAGCATTTTCTTTTGAGAGTTCAGGATTAATATCATATATATCCATCTGCATGAGTTCCTCCTTTGTGTAACCAAGAGCATCACAAGCACCTTGATTTACATAAAGGTAATGAAAATTTTCAGAATCGATAATATAGATTTCATTAGAGGAAGTTTCAATTACATTTGAGAGCTCTTGAGTGTGGCGTTTTAGTGCCACTTGTTCTGTAATATCTTGTGTGGTACCAATGATTTTGATGGGTTTATCGTTTTTATCAAAAACTGTTTGGGCACTAATATACAATTCTCTTATTTCTGATCCATTACGGATAATTTTGCACTTATCAGATATCACTTCTTTTGTTGTAAGAACTTGATTGATTTTTCCTTTTATCTCTTGGAGATCTTGAGGCACAATATGAGATAAAAACAGCTCTAGACTTGGTTGAACATCTTCACTCTCACCATAAATAATATAACTTTGCTTTGACCATACAGCCTTCCCTGTTGATAAATCAATCTCCCAACTACCAAGTTTTGAGATCGATTCGAGTTGTATCAGCGTGTCTTCTCTGGCCTTGAGTTCGTTAAGAGCAGTTTTAAGGTCATCGTTATGTATATCTATGGGCACTTTAATAGCCTTGTTTATTTAAATTGTATAGTATAATACTGAAATAATACAATAATTTTTCAAAAGAGATTGAATGGACTTCTTAAAAAACTTTACTTTATTCTGTTTTCTGCTTAGTTTCGTATCATCTGAAGTGCTTGGATATGAGTACGAATCTTTATACCGAGACAATACAGCATCTTACATAAATAAGATCACAACATCCCTTGCACAACAGTATGCAGCATCTAAAAACAGTACACTCTTAAAAGAGAAAAGCATCATAATAATGCCAACCGTTGAGAGCAACGATAGAGAAGCAACACTCCCTATAACACAGCGAATAGATGAAAATCTTATTTATGAGATGACACAAGAGGGTTTTCATATTGTTGATACTAAAACTATGGATAGATTGGGAATAAAAGAGATAAAAGCAGAATACATTTTAGTCTCAACCTATACAAACTACAAGTATGAGATGGTTATAAACTCAAGAATCATAGAGAAAAAAACAGGGTTAGTCTATGCAACTGCACAGATACAAGTACCACGAAAAGTACTTAAAGATGTAGAAAAACTTTATAATAAAAACAGTTGGTTTACACCTAAAGAGTAAAGCTACTCAAAAAGATGTCCCATCT
>JAMORK010000007.1 GCA_027063645.1 Sulfurimonas sp. | reverse complement strand
CTTCCTCAAACTGGACGAAAGCATCAACTACGCCGCCATATGAAACATATAAATCATCACCTTTTAGGTGATACAAAGTATGGAAGAGGGGAGCATAACAAGTTTGTAAGAGAAACTTATAATATACACAGACTTTTACTTCATGCACTTAGCCTTGAAGTGGTGCATCCCTATACAGATGAAACACTCTTTTTAGAAGCAGCTTATGATGAAACATTTGAGATGGTTTTTAAAGAGTTTGGATGGAAAACACAGTACAATAATCCCAATTAAAATAAAAGAGAAAAAATGAGTGAAATAAAAGAGATATATTTAAAAGATTATAAAAAACCACCTTTTAAGATAGAGAGTGTAAACCTAAAGTTTGACCTTTTTGAAGAGTATGCCCTTGTAACCAATGAGATGGTATTTGAAAAACTAGCAGATACTAGTAGTTTAGTTCTTGATGCAATGGAGCTTGAACTTATTGAGCTTTGGATCAATGATTTAGAAGTAGATGAAACGAGATATATCATTTCAGAAGAACATTTAGAAGTACTTAATGTTCCTCAAAATTTCACCTTAAAAATTATCAATAAAATTTACCCTCAAAACAACACTGAACTTGAAGGGCTTTATAAATCTGGTACTATCTTTTGTACACAAAATGAGCCAGAGGGGTTTCGTCGCATAACACCATACTTAGATAGACCAGATGTTATGAGTGTTTTTACTACGACAGTTATAGCAGAGAAAAAGAACTACCCCATTTTACTTAGTAATGGAAACAAACTTCAATGCCACGATAGCTTCGATAAACGCCATGGTGTGACTTGGCATGATCCACATCCCAAACCCTCTTACCTTTTTGCTCTTGTAGCAGGTGATTTAGGTGTGGTAAATGATAGCTTTACAACTATGGAGGGAGATGATGTAGAGCTAAACATATACTGTGATTTAGGGAATGAATCTAAATGTGGCCATGCGATGCAATCTTTAAAAGAAGCGATGATTTGGGATGAAGAGAAGTATGGCAGAGCTTACGATTTAGACTACTATAATATAGTTGCAGTCGATAGTTTCAATATGGGTGCAATGGAAAATAAAGGGCTTAACATCTTTAACTCTGCTTATGTTCTAGCAGATAGCGACACAGCAACAGATGCAAACTTTATGGGGATTCAGTCTGTTATTGCTCATGAGTATTTTCATAACTGGACAGGAAATCGTATCACTTGTCGTGATTGGTTTCAACTTACACTCAAAGAGGGGCTAACAGTTTTTCGTGACCAATGTTTTAGTGCCGATTTAAATTCAGCAGAGGTGCAACGTATAGAAGATGTCAAAGCACTTCGAGAACGCCAGTTTGTTGAAGATGCTTCCCCTACATCACATCCGATTCAGCCAAAATCTTATATATCTATGAATAACTTCTACACAGCAACAGTTTATGAAAAAGGTGCTGAGGTGATTCGTATGATATATACTCTTTTAGGTGAAGAGAAGTACCGTAAAGCAACAGACCTTTATTTTGAAAGTTTTGATGGTCAAGCTGTCACTACAGATGATTTTCTTTGGGCAATGGAAAAAGCTGGAGAGATTGACTTAGAGCAGTTTAAACTTTGGTACCATCAAAATGCAACACCAAGATTAGAAGTAAAAGAGAGTTTTAATGATGGTGTTTATAGCTTGTCTTTAACACAAAATATTCCTAATGCTATAGATGGCTCAAAACAAAAGCCTTATTATTATCCATTGAAGATTGCATTGTTTGATGTAAATGGTGTTGAAGTTATAAGTAAAACTTTACATATCTCTCAAGAGAGTGAAAGCTTTAGTTTTGAAGGTTTTAAAGAAAAGCCCGTACTCTCAATCAACAGAGATTTCTCAGCACCTATCATCATAGAACAAAAAGATGTTGCATATGCTTTTTTAATGAAGTACGATACCAATAGTTTTACTCAGTATGAAGCAGCACAAAACTTTGCAGTGCATACTTTAGAAGCTATGATGGATGGTTCTGAGATAGATGAGGAGTATATAGAGGCTTATGGTCATCTTTTAGAGTTAGATATAGATCTTTCATATAAAGCACTTTTGCTTGAGCTTCCAAGTATATCTACTCTTATGCAACGCCAAGATGAGGTGGATTTTGAACCTTTATATGAGGCAAAAGAGAAATTAATCAAACATTTGGCAAACACTTATAGTGAGAAACTCTTAGAGTTATATACAAGATACCATTTTCCAGAGAATGAGCAACTTGATACTCAAAGTATTGGTAATAGAGCAATTAAAAACAGAGCCTTGAGAATTTTATGTTCTTTAGAAAAGCAAACATTTATTGCACTGGCAAAAAAGCAATATGAAGAATCTCGTACAATGACAGATAGAATTGTGGCACTAGATATTTTAGAAAATAGTGATCCTCTTTTAGCTGAGATTGCTGAGAAAGATTTTTATGAGAAATATAAAGATGATACCTTAGTGATGAATAAATATTTTGCTATTTTAGCAGCATCACAAAGAGATGGAACTCTTGATCGTGTACAAGCATTGCAAAATGATGAGGTGTATGATGAAAAAGTTCCAAATCTTGTTCGATCACTTATAGGTGTATTTACCCGTAACTATAAACATTTTCATGCAAAAGATGGAAATGGATATAGTTTTATCGCAGATAAGATTATTGAGATAGATGCAATAAACCCACAGATGGCTTCATCACTTGCCGGGGCATTTAAAATTTGTGATAAAATGAACAAACATAGTAAAAGTGTGATAAAAGAGCAACTAAAACGTGTAGTTTCTACACACGGGCTCTCAAAAAATACATTTGAAATTATCAATAAAATTCTAAATAAAGATTAGTTTTCTTTTTTAATACTTTTTTAAAGCACCTAAAATAGGGTGTTTTGAGGCATTATAAACCCACTTTATGTATTGCATAAGTATATTAAATTATTATATGTGATACAATTGTGATAAATTAGTGATAAAGTTACTTTAGAACTTGAATTAGAGGATAAATATATGGCAAGATTAGTTGTTTTAGGTGGTGGTGTTGCAGGTCATACGACTGCTACATTCGCTGCAAAATGGTTAGGCTCAGAACATGAAGTTGTTGTAGTAACTCCAAACTCAAAATGGAATTGGATTCCATCAAACATCTGGGTTGGTGTTGGACAAATGAGTAAAGAGGAAGTTACTTTTGATTTAGCACCTGTGTATGCTAAAGCTGGGATCACTTATTACCAAGCAAAAGCTGTTTCATTAAACCCTGAGGGAAATGAATCTACAGATAAATCTTTTGTTACTATTGAGTATACAGAAGCTGGTAAAGAGGGACAAAGTGAAACTATCGAGTACGATTACATTGTAAACGCGACTGGACCAAAGTTAAACTTTGATGCTACTCCTGGTTTAGGTGATGGTAATGGTCAAATGGGAGACAATACAGTTTCTGTTTGTACTGCTGATCATGCTGTTCATGCTTCTCATGAATTAGCTAAAGCTATTGAAAAGATGAAGGGCGGAACTCGTCAAAAATTCTTAATCGGAACAGGTCACGGTATGTGTACATGTCAAGGTGCTGCATTTGAGTATATCTTCAATATTGAACATGAACTTAACAAAGCTGGTGTTCGTGATATGGCTGATATGAAATGGATCTCTAACGAGTCTTTCCTTGGAGATTTCGGTATGGGTGGACTTCATATGAAAGTTGGAGGATATGTAGTATCTTCAAAACTTTTTGCTGAATCACTTTTTGCTGAGCGTAATGTTGAGTGGCTTATTGGTGCTCACACTTCTAAAGTTGAACCAGGTAAAGTATCTTATGAACTTCTTGATGGAACAATGGGTGAAGAAGAGTTCGATTTTGCAATGCTTATCCCACCATTTGCTGGTGTTGGTCTTAAAGCTTATGCTAAAGATGGTGCTGATATTACAGATACTGTTTTTGCTCCAAATGGTTTTATGAAAGTTGATGCAAACTATGGTGCTGGTGCTTATGAAAACTGGAAAGCATCTGATTGGCCTAGAACTTATCAAAATCCAACATATGCAAATATGTTTGCTGCTGGTATTGCTTTTGCACCACCACATATCATCTCTAAACCGATGAGTTCTCCAAATGGAACTCCTATCAATCCTACACCACCTAGAACTGGTATGCCTTCAGGTATCATCGGTAAAGCGGTTGCACACTCTGTTTGTGATTTAATGACTAAGGGTGAAAATGCTCATTTACATGAAGCTTCTATGGCTGAAATGGGTGCTGCATGTGTTGCTTCTGCTGGTAAAGGTGTATTTAGTGGTACTGCTGCTGCTATGACTGTTTATCCTGTTGTTCCTGACTTTGAAAAATACCCAGGAACTGGTCGTGATACAGATTATACTTTTGGTGAAATTGGTCTTGCTGGACACTGGATTAAACATATTTTACATCACTTGTTTATCTACAAAGCTAAACTTAATCCGGGTTGGACTCTAATCCCAGAATAGAGACAAAAGAATAAATAAAAGGAAAGATACAATGAAAAAAGAAGAATTAAATTTCGAAAAGAGTGATGATTTTAACTTAACAATGATTCCGGGTTCTTTTGCTAAAAAAATGAGAACTTGTGTAATCTGGCAATTCATTAGATTTGTTGCGATTAACATTAAGATGATTATAGTGGTTCAAAAAAGTCACTAAGATATAAGAAGCTCTTTTACAGAGCTTCTACCCTCCTGCAAACAAGGTTACTCCCCATGATAAAAGATATAGTTACATACCCATCCCCTTTAAGTGTTGAATATGCTACAGATGTAAGAACTTTCAATGAAAATTTATTTGCTTTGATAGATGATCTTAAAGATACTATGAAAGAAAATAATTTAGATGGTCTTGCTGCCTTTCAGATAGGTAGTTACTATAATGTAGTGGTCGTTAAAGATGAAAATGGTGAATTTTTAGAGTTAATCAATCCACGACTTATCAGCCATAGTGGCTCAGTAACTACAGAAGAGACTACCGCATATTATCCAGGAAAAACTGTTCCTATTACACGTTATGAAAGTATTAGTATTGTCTATCAAGATAGAGATGCTAAGGATAAGACACTTAAAGCTAGTGGTGAACTCGCTATCGTTATACAAAGAAAGATAGATTATACTTTTGGGGCTACTTTTATACAAAGAATGGATAAGGAGCAAAAAGAGCGATTTGAACTTTCTCTAGAGTATGGTGTTGATATTGGGACTGCTGATTATTGTCCAACAACTTTTAAACGCGATAAAATCATCACAGTGATAAATATCACAATGATTCTTATGGCTCTAAATTTTCTAGTTTCTCTTTTCCTTTCAGATGAAACACTTCTTACTCAACTATGGGAGTATCAACTTTATGCCTCTTTTGGAGTGCTTGGGTTAAATGTAATCTATTTCTTTTATGCACAATATGAAGGTAAACAATACACCTCATGTACATCTTGCCAAATAGGTAATATTATAGGTACTGCAACTATATCCCTTATAAAACTTTCTGTTTTAATGGTTCTCTCTTATATGTTTTTAAAACCATAATAGAGCAATATTATGGTGAAGTATAAGATCCCTACACTCATACAGGTTCAAGACACTTTTATAGCATCTAAACAAGTTATCTTAGATCAATGGGTCTCATATGACTCACCAAAAGAGATACTCAAGCTTCATGAGATCGATGAAGCATACTTTGTTGAGAAGTATGCAAGTGGAGTGTTTGATTACTTCATGGGTGTCATTGCTGGAGATGTAGAGATAGGAAACTGTCCTGTTATGCAAGAACTTCTAGTGTATTTAAAAAATCGAGAGATTAGTGCAGATGAACTCTTTGAAATCTGTAGCCATTTTCGTCGATCAATGGTAGATTTTTCTTACGATGCAAAGTTAAACTCTAAAGAGCTTTTTGATGAGATATCTTATATCTTTGATAAAAATTTTCGTGGTATTTTAAAGTTTTATACCGATACTATCTTTCAAAAGCTTATAGATGCAAGACAAGAAGCAGTACAAGCTGGACAAGCTAAAGAGTACTTCCTCTCCAATATGTCTCATGAGATTAGAACGCCACTCAATGCAATCTTAGGTTTTGTTAATCTCCTTATAGATGAAGATATATCCCAAAAACATAGAAATTATCTAGATATTATTCACGATAGTGGAGAAAATCTTTTAAGTATTATCAATGATATTTTAGATTTTTCCAAACTAAGAAGTGGTGAGTTTACTATCGAGCCAAAGATGTTCTCTCTTCATGATGAGATAAGTCATACAATGGAGCTTTTTGTAGCGAGTGCTAACTCTAAAGATATCACCATCACCTCTTTTATAGATCCGAAAATTCCAAAAGAGATGTTTGCTGACTCTTTGAGAATTAAGCAGATACTTTCAAACTTTTTAAGTAATGCTATTAAATTTACTCCTGTTAATGGTAGCATTAATGTAGATGCAAGTTGCCATGATAGAAAACTTCGTATCAGTGTAACAGATACAGGGATAGGGATACAAAAGAGCGATATAAAGAAGATTTTCTTTGCTTTTGCTCAAGCACAATACTCTCAACAAAAGAACTTTGATGGTACTGGTTTGGGACTCTCAATCTGTCATCAGCTAGCAGAACATATGGGTGGCTATGTAGATGTAGAATCAGAAATAGGTAAGGGAAGTACTTTTTGGATGGAGATCCCTATCGATATCCATAATGAAAATTGCTTAATTTTTGAAGATATAGATGAGTTTAAAAAACTAAAAATGGAACTTTTACTTAGTGATAAAAAGATGAATTTTCAGTTCGAATCTTTTATCCGTTATGCAAATATATTCGATATGAATATAGAACTTGTTTCCTCTTTTTCTGAGAATTTTGATGTGGGTCTTTTTATCCATGAACATATAGATGACACCATCACAAAAGAGATTCTTAATTCAGATAAAAAATATATAGCATTGATGAGTAAACAGTATGATATTTATGAACATCATACTCATATTCAACCGATCTGTTTTCCCCTTTATTGCTCTAAAATTTACATGACATTTAAAGAGCTTTTATCTGCACAAGAATACTCTCCATACAGACGAGATATAGCACAAAAATTTATGGGACATATCCTTGTAGCTGAAGATAATGAAGCCAATCAGGAGCTTATTAAGATCCTTCTTTTAAAGTATGGGCTTAGTTTTGACATAGCTCATAATGGTCTAGAAGCTTTTAATCTTTATAAGTCCAATAGCTATGACCTTATTTTGATGGATGAGCAGATGCCTATTATGGATGGAAATGAAGCGGTACAAAAGATTATACACCACGAAAACAAGTTGGGTTTAAGTCATACTCCCATCTCTGCATTAACAGCAAATGTCATAAAGGGTGCTAGAGAGAGAGGGCTTTTAAGTGGATTTGATGCTTTTTTAGGAAAGCCTATAGTACTTAAAGATTTAGAGAGAGTATTTATGACCTATTTGAAGGTAGATAATATCTCTAAGGTGAAAAATCTTGATATCGTAGATATACCATCAGAGGAAGCAAGTATCATAGCTGGACTCGACAAAGAAAAACTGACAAAAGAGTTAATGTTAAGTGATGATGAGTTGATTATGCTACTAAAACTTTTTATCAAAAAAATGACTAAGATCATCCCTGAACTCGCACAGGCAATTGCAAAAAAAGATTATAAGAAGATTGCACTTACAGCACATAGCATTAAAGGCTCTAGTGGTAATTTTAGGATAGATGCTCTTCAAAAAAGCTCAAGTGAGATGGAGAAGATGGCAAAAGAGTTCAATGAAGATTTTGATTATATCACTTCATTTGAAGCGATCAAATCTCAAGTAGAAGAGATAAAAATTCTTTAGTTTTTACTCTTCTATATAGTAACCAATACCTGAAGCATTTTTGATGATGTCTGTTTCAAGTTTATTGCGTAAACGCCATACTAATGTTCTTACACTGTTTTCAGTGGCCCCATGCTCATCCCACACATAGTTCATAGCTTGCTCAAAACTAACAACAAGACCAAGTTGTGCAACAAGTAAACGTAAAAATGCATTCTCTTTTTTGGTAAGTTTGATTTTTTTACCCTTATAGAATGTCTCACATATACTAATATCTAGGTGATAGTTCCCTCCAAAAGGGACAATTGGCTTATCTGATGCACGTTTAGAGTAAAGAAGCTTCTCAAGGTTCAGTTTATCAACTTTTAGAGAGTTGATATCCTCTTTTCTCTCATTTTCTAAATCATATTTAAAAAGTGCCATCTGAATCGTTGCATGAAGTGAACTTGGATCAAATGGTTTGACAATATAGCCATAAGGTTCTGTTTGTTTTGCTTGAACAATAATCTCATCATCACTATAGGATGTAAGATAGATAAATGGAAGGTCATGCTTTTTTTTGACAATTTTAGCAAGCTCGATTCCATCATTGCTCTCTTGAAGAGAGATATCAATGATAACTATATCGGGAGAGAGAGTTGATATCTTGTTTTTTGCTTGAGTAACATTGTCACAAATCGCTATAACATTGTAGCCGTGTTTTTGGAGTGATATGTTAAGATTGAGAGCTGTAATCTCATCGTCTTCAACAATAATAATATTGTGTTTATTCATTTGTGAACCTTGGTATCAAAAAATAATGATATTATTGTGATAATTTAATAAAGTATTATAATATAACTTTTTATTATTTACAATAGTGATTAAAAAAAGAATTTGAATTTATCACTTTTTGATGTAGAAAAGTGACACTATTAATATCAATTGTGTTTTTTTAGTTTTGAGTTTGTTGGATAAAGCACTTTTCCAGAGGGAACAATCAAAGAAGAGTTTTTGAGGTGAACCTCTTGATCATCAAAGAATATATGGGCTTTAAAGGATTTTAAGATCTTACTTTTTTCTATTCCACCTAGAAAAAAAGCTTCATCTACATAAACACCCCATTGTCTCAATGTTTTGATAACTCGTATATCTGATGGAGCATTTCTTGCAGTAACGAGTGCAATTCTTACTGGAGAAAACTCCATTTTCATAGGCAGTCTCTCTTGTAATTTTGCAAGTTTTTTCAAAAAATTAGCAAATGGACCCTCATCCATTGGTATATTTTGTGATTTATCTTCATTTTCATGGAAAGCTTGCATCCCTTTCTCTTTGTAGAGAAGTTCACTACTTTCATTGAAGAGTACAGCATCTCCATCAAAGGCTATACGTACTTGAGTTGAATCTAGATTCGGTTTATATGTAGTGGGAGTTGAAAGTACGGCACAGGCACATATCTTTTCATCCGTGACCTTTTGAGCATCTTCTTCATTTGTTGTCAGAAAAAGGTCAACATCAAATGCATCTAAGTAGTCTGCACTTGATTCTCCCGCAGTAAAAGCAGAACGGGTGATATTGAGTTGTGTCTTTCTGATGGTATTTAAAACCCTTACTCCTGTATCTGGAGAGTTTCGTGACATAATTACAACTTCAACAAGGGGTGACTCCCCTTTTTTTTGGTACTTGTTAAGATGAAGTAGGGCATGAATAAGAGGATAGGCAATACCATGCTCTAAAATTATATCTTCAGTTTTTAGCATAAATGCTCTATAGATATCTATGGCAGTATTAGGATTTTTTTTAAAGGCATCTTTATAAAGTTTATCTGCCTCACTTAAATCAAACAGTGCTGTTGCTGAAATGCCAATAACGAGAGTATTTTCTAAACTATATGCCATAGTATCTCCTTTAATTAGCAATATTATAGTAAAATTTTGTTAAGAATGAAGGAATGAAATGGAATACTTTGTGTACATAGTGAAATGCAGCGATGAAACACTCTATACAGGAATAGCAACCGATATCCATCGGCGTTTAGATGAGCATAACAACTCCTCAAAAGGTGCAAAGTATACAAGAGTAAGAAGACCCGTGGAGCTAGTTTACTCTGAGGTATGCGAAGATAGAAGCAGTGCCACAAAACGCGAGTACCTAATAAAAAAACTCTCAAGAAAAGAGAAATTGGAGCTTATAGATGCTTAGACTATTTGTAGATGGTGATGCCTTTCCTAATCTTTTAAAACCGATACTACTGCGAGCCATAGAGAGACTGAAAATAGAAACTTATGTCTATGCAAACAAAAAGATAAATATAGGTAAAAGTAAACATATCGAGTATATCATTGTAGATGCTGGAGCAGATGAAGCAGATGATAGAATTGTAGAAGTACTTCAAGAGGGAGATCTTGTCATAACAGCAGATATTCCACTTGCAGATAGAGTGATTAGTAAAAATGCCCATGCTATAGATCACAGAGGGGAACTTTATAGTATTGATAATATCAAACAGTATCTTGCTATGCGAAATTTGATGGAGAGTATAAGAGAGAGTGGAGAGATAACGAAGGGTCCAAAAGCTTTTGGGCAAAAAGATGCGGAGATGTTTGCAAACCAGCTTAACAGTTTTTTAACGAAGTATTATAAGTAGACTACACAAAAATTGCACACTTCCTAGTTACAATACAATTAGAAAAATCAAAGGAAGAGAATGAAAGTATTTATACTCATGCTATTTTTATTATTGAACAACGGATTAAGTGCAAGAGATTATAGTAACTCACCAACTTTACATTTTAACCCTCTTAGTGATGATGAGCGAAGAGTGATTATAGATAAGGGAACTGAGAGAGCTTTTAGTGGAAAGTACTACAAGTATAACAAAGAGGGAATATACCTGTGTAAACGCTGCAATGCTCCTCTTTATAAGTCGAGTGATAAGTTTGATAGCGGTTGTGGATGGCCAAGCTTTGATGATGAGATACCAGGAGCCATCAAGCGAA
>JAMORK010000006.1 GCA_027063645.1 Sulfurimonas sp. | reverse complement strand
ATGTCTGTAATGAAAATAAAAAAATTCTCTTTTACCTACCCTGGAGTTGATCATCCATCACTTCGTAATATTACTCTCCCAATAGAGAAAAACAAAATTACTGCTCTTATAGGGCCAAGTGGATGTGGTAAGTCTACACTACTGCGTTCTATGAACCGTATTCACGATTTATACCCTGGAAATAAGTATGATGGGAAAATTGAACTTCTCAATGAAGAAACTGGAAAATATGCAAATATCTTAGATATTAAAAAAGAAAACGAGTTTATCAAACTTCGTCAACAAGTGGGGATGATTTTTCAAAAACCAACACCCTTTCCAATGAGTATTTTTGATAATGTTGCATATGGTCTTAAAATTGCAGGTATTAAAAATAAAAGTGAACTACAAGGTCGTGTAGAAGAAGCACTTAAAGGTTCTGCATTATGGAAAGAGGTACATGATAGACTCGACAAATCTGCAATGGGACTCTCAGGTGGACAGCAACAACGTCTTTGCATCGCTCGCGCTGTTGCGGTAAAACCTGAAGTACTTCTTTTTGATGAGCCAACATCAGCACTTGACCCAATTAGTACAGGGGCTATTGAAGAGCTGTTAGTGGAACTAAAAAAAGATGTCAGTATCGCCATTGTTACACATAATATGCAACAAGCAAGTCGTATTAGTGATTACACGGCGTTTATGTATCTTGGAGACCTTATCGAATATGATAAGACAGAAAACATCTTCTTAAATCCAAAAGAGCAAAAAACAGAAGACTATATCACTGGCCGTTTTGGTTAATAAATAAAAGGACAAATAAATGCTATCTAATTTTGACACAAGTTTGCAAAGTATAAAAAAGAAAATCACCAATATTGGTGACGGTCTAGTAGAATCAAATGAGCTACTCTTAAGTGCTCTTAGTGATTGCGATACTAAGAAGTTTGAAGAAGCAAAATCTCATATAAAAAACATTAGTTCTAAGACTGATAAAATTGATAATGAGATTATTAAAATTTTAGCTCTCTATGCTCCAGAAGCAAGAGATCTTCGCCAAGTTGTAGCTTATTTAAAAATTACAAATGAACTCTCACGTGCATGTTCAAACACACGTAGCTTTATTAAAGGTTTCACTGATGTATGTGGTTCTATTGATGTTGATACCATTAATGAGTACACCGTACCTATGCAAACTTCTACAGTAAAAGCAGTCAAAATTGCAGTAAGCATGATCAATATAGACGATATAGATGAGATTCAAGAGCTTTATAATGAAGCACTTATCGAAGAGAGTAAGGCTGATGATCTTTATGAGATGGTTGAGCGTAAACTCTCTGCTCAAGCTGCACAATCAAATGACTTTGAAAAATTTTATAAAATGCTTCGAGCATTAAGAAAAAGTTCTAAAATTGCCTCACGTGCAATTGGAATGGCGAACTTACTTGTTTATGTAAAAATTGGTGGAAATTTTCATAACTAGGTATAATTAGCATATGAACTCAACTATCCTAATTGTAGAAGATGAAGAAGATATCTTAGACCTCCTTGAATATACCCTTTCCAAAGAGGGGTATGATGTAATTACTTGTCTAGACACTTCAAATGTTCGCGATATCATTGATGAAGAGAATATTGCTCTCATTCTTATGGATAGAAATCTCCCTGGTGTTGAGGGGAGCAAATACATAGAGTCTCTTCGTAATGAGGGCTATAACCACCCTGTTATCTATGTCAGTGCTAAAAATTCTGATGATGACATTTTAGAAGGTTTTGAGAGAGGTGGCGATGATTACATCACCAAACCTTTCAATATGAATGAGCTTAAGGCTCGTGTTAAAGCTCTTATAAAAAGAACAAAAAAGAAACAAGATATTCTCAAATACAAAGATATCACCTACAATGCTTCAAACAAAACTTTTACTATAGACGATAAAGAGATAAAACTTACCCATTTAGAACATGACCTCCTTTTAGAATTTATGAAAAATATCAATGTACTTCTTTCTCGTCACATACTACTTGAGAGAGTATGGAGCGATTCACTTGATAAAAAAGAAAAAACTGTCAATGTAGCGATAAAACGCCTTAAAGAGCATATTGACCCTACAGGGGAGAAAAACTATATCCAAGCTGTTCGTGGTGAGGGGTATATCTTTTGTTAAAGTTTCATCAACTCATACTTCGTAAAGTTCTTATGATCTTTACTATACTTTTCCTTATAGTAGGAGGTATTGTTTACTACTGGATGAATGAGTTTTACTTAGAACAAACAAAAGATTCTCTCCTTCAAGATATAGCTCTTATCTCCATAAAACTAGATAAGGTACAAAACCTCGATAATTTCGCTGATGAGATTAAACAAAAACTACATATTCGTCTTACCCTTGTGAATGAAAAAGGAAAGGTAATCGCCGAAACACATAAAGATAAAACAAAAATGGATAATCATCTTTACAGAGATGAAATTATGCAAGCAAAAACAAAAGAGTACGGCTATAAAATACGCTACTCTAAAACCTTAAAAACAGACCTTTTATATGTTGCAAAAATGTACAAATATAAAGATAAAACATATTATATTAGACTTGCTCGCCCTCTTAAAAGCATTAATGAGCATCTTTATATTTTAGGTGCAAAAGTTTTTGGTGTTCTTATTCTCTTTTTTCTTTCTGTATTTATGGTGACATATAAAATTCACTCTGAAGTGCAACAAGAGATGAAAAAGATTTTGCTCTTTTTAAAATCACTCGCAAAAAAACAAAAATCTACCTATATCCATTCAGATTACTCTTATGAGTTTTCTCAAATCACTTCACTTCTTACAAAAGTAAGCCAAATTTTGACAAAAAAAGAGAAGAAAAAAAGTAAATATACAGCAGAACTCAAAGAAGCGAACAGACAAAAAGATGACATCATTTCAGCGATAAGTCATGAGTTTAAAAACCCTATTGCTGTCATTAACGGATACTCCCAAACACTTCTTGAAGATGAAGACTTAAATAAAAATATCCAAAAAAAATTTCTCACTAAGATTTATAAAAATGGTGTAAAACTCAATGAACTTATAGATACGCTTCGATTATCTATTAAACTTGACAATGGACAACAGGTAACAAACTTCATAGAAGTTAATATTTATGAGCTTGTGATAGATGCTGTAGATACAGTAAAAATCAACCATCTAAATAGAGAAATTGTTGTAAGTGGCATCAAAGATCTGCAACTCAAAGTTGACAAAGCACTCTTTGGCGTTCTCATTAGCAATCTCCTAGAAAATGCTCTAAAATACTCTGAGGATAGTGTAGAAGTTTCAATCACCCAAGAGGGTATCTCTGTTACAGATACTGGTATTGGTATCTCACAAAAAGATCTTCAAAACATTACAAATAAATTTTATAGAGTCCATAAAAACTCATGGAATAACTCACTTGGTCTTGGTCTCTTTTTAGTTAACAATATAGCTACATTACATAAATTTAAACTCGATATTCAGAGTACTGAACATGAAGGTTCCACTTTTACTATCAAGTTCTAAAACTAAGTAAAAGCCGCTAACTTTCAATCGTTTAGATTCACTATACGAAACAATCACTGCATATGCTCATTTTTTAATCAAAATTAAGCCATTCATTATGCTTTATTGGGCTATACTTATAGCAGAATAAAAACCAGGAGATAATTTAATGGGAAAATTTGTTAATAATACAGAAGAGTTCTTTACTTTTTGTGAAGAGAATGATGTTCAATTTGTGGACTTTAGATTTACAGATATAAAAGGTGCATGGCACCATATCAGTTACAGAATGAGTGCTGTAACTGCAGGTCAACTTGAAAATGGTCTTCCATTTGATGGTTCTTCTATAGAGGCATGGCAACCAATTAATGAGTCTGATATGCTTCTTACTCCAGATGTAGGTTCTGCATTTTTAGACCCATTTACTGCTGATCCAACTATCATCGTTTTCTGTGATGTTTATGACATCTACAAGAACCAAGCATACGAAAGATGTCCACGTTCAATCGCTAAAGCTGTAGTTGCACATGCAAACAATATTGGTATTGCTGATGCTGCATACTTTGGTCCTGAAAATGAATTTTTCATGTTTGACTCTGTAACTTTTGTTGACAACATCAATGAAGCTGGTTATAAAGTAGATACTGAAGAGGGTGAATGGAACTCAAATAACCCATACCCAGAGATGTACAATACAGGACACCGTCCAGGAACTAAGGGTGGTTACTTCCCAGTTGCACCAACTGACTCTGCTGTAGATATCCGTGCTGAGATGATGCAAGTGTTAGAGCAAGTTGGTCTTGAAGTTGTTCTTGGTCACCACGAAGTTGCTCAAGGGCAACATGAGATTGGTATTGTTTATTCTGACATCATTGGTGCTGCTGATAATGTACAAAAATACAAATATGTTATCAAAATGATTGCACACCTTAACGGTAAAACTGCTACATTTATGCCAAAACCAATGTTTGGTGACAATGGTAATGGTATGCATGTTCACCAATCACTATGGAAAGATGGTAAAAACCTTTTCTATAAAGAGGGTGGATATGGTAACCTTTCAGATATGGCTCTTCAGTATGCTGGTGGTATCTTTAAACATGCTGCTGCAGTTTCAGCATTTACTAACCCTACAACAAACTCTTACAAGAGATTATTACCAGGTTTTGAAGCACCAAGTATCTTAACTTACTCTGCTAAAAATCGTTCTGCTGCTTGTCGTATTCCTTACGGTGCAGGTGAAGGTGCTACTCGTTTAGAGATGCGTTTCCCAGATAGCTCTTCATGCCCTTACCTTGCATTTGCAGTAATGATGATGGCTGGTCTTGATGGTATTAAAAATGCTGATGTTCCTGTTGGTCCAATGGATGAAGATCTTTATGAGCTTTCTCTTGATGAGATCCGTGAAAAAGGTATTCCTCAAATGCCACACACACTTCGTGAAGCGCTTGAAGGTCTTATTGGTGATAATGACTTCCTTAAACCAGTGTTTAGCGATGAGTTTATTAATGCTTACCAACACTATAGATTTGAGCGTGATGTATGGCCAGATGAAGGTCGTCCAACTGCTTACGAGTTCAAAACTACTTACCAATGCTAGGTTTTTTAGCCTAAATATTTCCCACTTCTTGTGGGAAATTTCTACAAGTTTTCTTTCACAATACAATCAATCTTTTACTAAACTTTTTTATAATCATAAATTTGATATAATTCGCATATTAATAACAAATGTAAGAGTGTGTTATTAGAATATTTCAAGTAAAAGGATTCACAATGAATCAAATTCCAGCTGGTAAGTACAAGCCTTACCCACAAATAGATTTGCCAGACCGCACTTGGCCTAACAATACAATAACTCATGCACCTAAATGGTGTAGTGTTGATTTACGCGATGGTAATCAAGCACTTATTAACCCTATGAGCATGGAAAAAAAACTTGAACTATTTGCACTCTTACTCAAAATTGGATTTAAAGAGATTGAGGTTGGTTTTCCATCAGCTTCTAAAGTAGAGTTTGACTTTTTACGCCGTTTAGTGGATGACAACTTAATCCCAGATGATGTCACCATTCAAGTACTAGTACAAGCACGTGAACATTTAATTGCGAAAACATTTGAAGCATTAAAAGATGTAAAAAAAGCAACTGTTCATCTTTATAATTCAACCTCAGTAGCACAAAGAAAAATTGTCTTTGGAAAAACTCAAGAGGAGATAATAACTCTTGCTTTAGAAGGGGTAGAACTTGTCAAAAAGTATGAAAAAAATCATAATGGCAAAATTTTCTTGGAGTACTCACCAGAGAGTTTCACAGGAACTGAGTTAGAGTTTGCTGCTCGTATCTCTAATGAAGTCACAGCTTGTTGGGGTATCTCAAAAGAGCGTCCTGTGATTATCAATCTTCCTGCTACTGTAGAGATGGCAACACCAAATGTGTATGCTGACCAAATAGAGTGGATGTCTAAACATCTTGATAATAGAGAGCATGTACTTATCTCTACACATACACATAATGACAGAGGTACTTCTGTAGCTGCAACTGAGCTTGCTCTTTTAGCAGGTGCAGATAGAGTTGAGGGAACACTTTTAAGTAACGGTGAGAGAACAGGAAATGTAGATATCATCACACTTGCTTTAAATATGACAACTCAAGGTATAGACTCAAAACTTGACTTTAGTAATATAGATGAAGTTTTAGAGGTAGTAGAACGCTGTACAGAGATTGAAACTCATGTACGTCATCCTTATGTTGGTGAGCTTGTCTACACAGCATTTTCAGGTTCGCACCAAGATGCTATTAACAAGGGGATGGCATACCAAAAAGCAAAAGAGGATCCATTTTGGGAAGTTCCTTACTTGCCAATTGATCCTGCTGATGTTGGACGTACATACGAGTCTATCATCCGTATCAACTCGCAATCTGGAAAAGGTGGTGTAGCTTATATCTTAGAGAAAAATTATGGCTACCAACTTCCTAAAGCGATGCATCCTGAGATAGGTCGTATTGTCCAAGCCTTGAGTGATGAAAAAGGTGTTGTTCTTGAAGCAGATGAGATTTTAGAGGTCTTTAAAAAGACATACTTTGAAGTTGAAGAACATATCAGCTTTATAGACTTTACATTATCAAGTGATAATGGCAAGTCAAATTGTACTCTAACATATACCTACAATTCCAAAGAGATTCAAGCTGAGGGAACTGGAAACGGTCCTATAGATGCTTGCAAAAATGCACTTATGAAAGATTATAAAAACGAGTTTAGCATTAAGTCTTACTCTGAACACTCTTGTGGAGATAAAAGCACAGCAAAAGCTGTTGCTTATATAGAGATACAAAGTAAAGAAACACTCTCTTGCTTTGGTGTAGGTGCAGATAATGACATCACTATAGCCTCCATAAAAGCAATGTTTTGTGCACTAAATAGAGCATTTAACTAACACTTATTATGAAAGATAATGATCAAAAACTTCTTGATGATATTATCACCCTCTCCAAGCTCTCCAGCCATAGGTTGAGAGAGCAAACTCATCAACTTATTGACCTCTATAAAGAACAAAAAAACAAAAATGAAAAACAGCTCCAAAACCATAAAGAGTTTCTCAAACAGATAGACAAACGTACCATTGCTATGAACGCGACAAGTTCTAAAAAAGATACACTTCTCGCCCAACAATCTAAAATGGCTGCTATGGGGGAGATGATGGATGCAGTTGCACATCAGTGGAAACAACCTCTCAACTCTCTTAGTATGATGAGTGATATGCTCAAAAATGATTTTGATAATGACCTTGTAGATAAGGCATATATCGATGATGTCACAGAGATGGCAAATATGCAAATAGAGCATATGGTAAGTACTCTTGCAGAATTTCGTAGCTTTTTTCGTCCCTCTAAAGAGTTTTCAGACTTTTTACTGAGTGATTGTCTTGAGAGTGTACAGGTACTTATGAAAGATGAACTTCTCAAAAACACCCTCACTCTTGAGATAGACCTTCAAGAAGATATCACTCTTCATGGCCAGATTAATGAGTTCAAACATCTCTTTTTAAACCTTTTGAGTAACTCTATAGATGCCTTTAATGAGAAAAATATCCCCAATAGAAAAGTATCCATAAGAAGTTATATCTCCGATGAGTATGGAACTATAGAGTTTGAAGATAATGCTCAAGGGATACCTGAGTATGTACTACCAAATATTTTCAAGCCAAATGTAACAACTAAAACAGATGGAAAAGGGACAGGGATAGGTTTGTATATGAGTGCACAGATTGTTCAAAAACACAGTGGAACTATCTCTGTAAAAAACTCTAAAGATGGTGCTATCTTTAGAGTTTGTATTAAGTTGTAAAAGGAGACCTAGCGTCTTCCTCTTGAACCTCTTTGATTGCCATTATGGCCTCCACCACGAGGTTTATTTCTAGCCCCACGATTTCCACCCATATTGATAGGTTCAGCTTTAATACTTGGATCTGGTTTAAAACCTTTAAGCCACACTTTTGGGATATCTTTTTTGATAAGTTTTTCTATATTTGCTAAAAATTCATCTTCATCCACACACACTAGACTAATCGCCTCACCAGCATTACCAGCACGACCTGTTCTACCAATGCGATGCACATAATCTTCACTTACATTGGGAAGTTCATAGTTTACAACATGAGGAAGTTGGTCGATGTCAATTCCACGTGCAGCTATATCTGTAGCTACTAAAACGCGAACATCTCCTTTTTTGAAGTCTGCAAGTGCTTTTGTACGTGCATTTTGACTTTTATTTCCATGAATTGCTGCTGCTGTGATACCATCTTTGTCAAGTTGTCCAGCGAGACGGTTTGCACCATGTTTTGTTCTTGTAAAAACTAAAACCTGTTTCCATTTACCATCTTTAATAAGCTGTGTTAAAAGCTCACGTTTACGAGTTTTATCTACATGATAAATCGCTTGTTTTACAATCTCACTCGAAGTATTTGCACGAGCTACTTCTATGAGTGTTGGTGCTTTTAAAAGTTTGTTAGAGAGTTTTTTAATATCATCCGAATATGTTGCTGAGAACAGAAGTGTCTGCTTTTGTTCGGGTAAAATTGCCAAAACTTTTTTGATATCGTTGATAAATCCCATATCGAGCATTCTATCTGCTTCATCAAGGATAAGAAACTCAACCCCACTGAGATCAATCGTTTTTTGTGCAATATGATCGAGTAAACGTCCCGGTGTTGCAACAACAATATCCATACCCTTTCTAAGAGTTGCGATTTGAGGGTTTATCTTCACCCCTCCAAAAATCACTGTTGATTTAAATGGAAGATGTTTTCCATAAAGTTCCACACTCTCGTGTACCTGAGAAGCAAGCTCTCTAGTTGGTGTAAGTATAAGAGCTTTTATCTTATGCTTACCCTTAGTTGGTTTTGCACGGCTAAGTAGTTCTAAGAGTGGGAGAGTAAATCCTGCTGTTTTTCCTGTTCCAGTTTGTGCCCCTGCTAAAATATCTTTTTTTTCGAGTATTACAGGGATCGCTTTCTCTTGGATAGGTGTTGGCGTTTCATAGCCTTGTTCTTTGATTGCTTTTAAAAGCGCCTTGGAGAGTCCTAGTTGTTCAAATGTCATTTATTTCCTTAGTAGACTTTATAAAGTCTATATATTATTCATAATAGCATAATTTATGGCAACTGTGGGTATAATTTTAAAAAAATTTACAAGGCTAAAGAGATGTCAAGCAATACAATCTCCATCAAACCCAACAACCACCGCATCTACCAATGTCCAAATGAAAAAAAATTAGAGCTTCTAAATAAACTAATTGAGGAGAGTTCTTCTAAAGATATCCTTGTTGTGTGCTCTAAAAATGTAGAAATCCTCAAAGAGGGGATCACAAATAAAGATGTTAAAATTCTTGAAGACAGAGAACTTGTTAAAGATAAAGAGCTTCGTTGTGAATCTCTTATAAGCTATGATTTACCAATAAAAGCTATCGTATATATGGCAAGAGTTTCTCGTGCGAGTGATAGTGCTTGTATGCTTCTAGATGAGAGTGAACAAAAAGATCTCTATCAAACAGAGATGCTTTTAGGTCGTGCTATCAAACAAGAGAAACTAGAAGGTTTTGAATACCCTATCATTGAGAAAAAAGAACCTGCTTACAAAGGGAAAAAACCTCTTACAAAAGATGAGATAAAAGAGGAAGCAAAAAAACGCTACGAAGCAAAAACACAAGACCCTAAGCCTAAAAAAGAGTTCAAAAAAGATTTTGACAAATCAGATAGTTCTGAAGCGTGGCAAAAAAAGAAAAAAGCTCCAAATAAGTTTCTTGGAAAAGATGACAATGGTAAGGCTATGTTTTCTGGTAAATCTGGTGAAAGAAACCATCGTTATGATGGAACACCACGAGATAAGTATGATGCACCTAAAAAGGTTGGTCGTAAGATCTCTATCAAATCTCGTAAAGCAAAAGAGGAGGAGTAAACCCTCCCTTCTTTATCCTACCAGAGAAGCTCCTCTTGAGAGTCAGCTCCTCTATCTTCACGTGGTGGTTTTGAGATATCACTAAAATACTCTTTCTTTCCATTGACAGTTACTTCTATTATCCCCTCTGGTTGTTCAAACTCTCTCTCAATTTGAGGATAATACTTGAGAACATCTTTAAAATAATGTGAAAAAGCAGGCCCACTAATACGTCCACCTGTCTCTTTTTTATGCATTGGGGTATTGTCATCATTTCCAAACCATACTACTGTCTCAATCGTAGGGGAAAAACCTGCGAACCATCCATCTACATTGTTATTGGTAGTTCCTGTTTTTCCTGCTAGTTCTATCCCCTTCACACGTGCACGTATCCCTGTACCACGATTTACTACATCACGTAAAATAGTTGTCATAATATAACTCTGTGTTGGTGTTGTTATAACACGAGAGCTATCTTTTTTCTCATAAACAAGTTGATTCTTTTGCTCTATAAAACTGATAAGATTAGTCCCTTTTTGTACCCCTTTATTTGCAAAAGATGTATAATATTTTGCAAGTTCAAGGGGACTCATCGACATAGTTCCAAGAGAGATAGAAAGATCATGGGGAATGTTTTTAATTCCAAATTTTTTAAACTCTTTTAAAAGTACTCCAAGACCTATATCGTTTACAAGATTGATCGTTGCAAGGTTTGAAGAGTGGATTAATGCCTCACGTAAAGTGATAAGCCCATGGTAATTTTTTGAATAATTACGAGGTTGCCACTTCATCTCCTCACCATCTTTTTCATACTTATATGTTTTAGCGATATCTACCAATGGTGTAGCACCAGAAAAACCTAAATCGATAGCTACCTGATAGATAAAAGGCTTAAAGGCAGATCCAGGCTGGCGTTTTCCTTGTGTTGCACGGTTATAAGAACTTTTCTTATAGTCTGTACTCCCTACAAGTGCCAAGATATCTCCAGTAGCACTATCTAATGATACGAGAGCACCATTTAAGAGTGTTGTGTTGACATCATCATACTTAACTTTTCTTTTTGTTTTCTTTGCTTGAGCTAAAACTTTCTTTTTGTAGCCATCTATACGCTCCAAAGAGAGATCGTATGCATACTTTACAGCCTTACGAGCTGCTGCTTGTAAACGAAGGTCAATAGTAGTATAAACTTCATATCCACCTGTACGGAGATCTTTCATCCCATTGGCTCTCATTACACGAGCCACTTCATCAACAATAAAAGGCGCTTTGTTTTGTGTTAAAGTTGTGTTAAATACCTCTGGTCTTTCTAAAATAGCATTATCGTATGTTGTATCATCTATCCAACCAAGAACATGCATACGTGTTAAAACAC
>JAMORK010000005.1 GCA_027063645.1 Sulfurimonas sp. | reverse complement strand
TTCAAGCTGAATCAGTTATAGTTGTTGGGTTATTCACACTTATTGGAACTGTTGTAGTTTATTATATCGCTTCTGCACTTACTGGTGGTGGACGTGTTGATGAAGAGACTGAGCAAGTTGGACTTGACGAAGCTGTACATGGTGAGAGAAGTTTAAACCTATAAGTTGATTAAAACCATAAATATGGTTACAATTTTAAAATAGAATATTTTGGAGTATATAATATGAAAAGAATAGAAGCGGTTATTAAACCATTCAAATTAGAAGATGTTAAAGATGCTTTAGCTGAAATCGGTATTACGGGTATGACAGTAATTGAAGTAAAAGGTTATGGTCGTCAAAAAGGGCACAGTGAATTATATCGCGGTGCTGAGTATGTTGTAGATTTTTTACCAAAAATAAAAATGGAGATGGTTGTAGAAGCAAAAGATGTTGAACAAGTAACAAACACTATTGTTGAAGCAGCTAGAACTGGTAAAATTGGAGATGGTAAAATATTTGTTAGTGATATTGAACAAATTATCCGTATTCGTACTGGTGAAACTGGGGAAGAAGCTATTTAGTTTCTTCTCCATCAGTTGCACATACTTCCTGTGTGCAAACCTCTTTTTAAATTCCACCATTTAATTTTTCCCATATATATATTTAGGTAAACTCGCCTAATTGAATTTCAAAAGGTAGTTTAATGTTAGAAGCTGACTTTAAATACATCATCGACACATTTTTTACACTCTTTGCTATGGTGCTTATCATTTTTATGGTACCAGGTTTTGCTATGCTCGAAGCTGGACTTGTCCGTACAAAAAATGTAACCTCTGTTCTTACTATAAATGTTATGATTTATGCAGTTGCCTCAATGGCATTTTTGCTTATAGGATATACCATCGCGTTTGGTTCGTGGGAAAACTCTTCTATGAGTATCTGGGCGGCATTTTTATTTCAGATGGCATTTGTTGGGAAGACCATCAATATTATGAGTGGAGGGGTGAGTGAACGTGTTCGTATCATTCCTCTTGCTATATTTGCTGTTATTATGGGTGGTGTGATTTATCCTTTAGTTGTAAACTTTTCATGGGGAGCAGATATGCTCGCAGGTACAATACTCGATATAGATATGTATGATCTTGCTGGTTCAACTGTTATTCATTCTACAGGAGGGTGGGCACTATTGGCTGCTATTTTAATAATTGGATCCCGTAGAGGGCGCTATAAAAATGGTAAGATAAAGGTTATTCCTGCCTCAAATATACCCCTTGTTGTATTAGGTGCACTTCTTTTATGGATAGGTTGGTTTGGATTTAATGGTGGGTCTGTTGGTTCTATATCTTCAGTTGAAAATGCAGATATAGTTGCAAAAACTATTATGAATACAAATACAGCGGGACTTGCAGGTGCAATTATAGCTGGAATTATTATGTATATAAGGTATAAACTTTTAGATATTACAATGGTGCTCAATGGTGCTCTTGGTGGACTTGTAGCCATCACTGCTGGACCTGATCTGTATGATATGTATACACCTATACTTATAGGTGCTATTGGTGGTTGTTTAGTTGTGTTCGCTGTTCCTTTATTTGATAAACTCAAACTTGATGACCCTGTTGGAGCACTTTCTGTTCATTTAGTTAATGGTGTTTGGGGAACTTTAGCGGTAGGTATATTTGTAGATGACATTTCTATTTTAGCACAGCTAAAGGGTATAGTTGTTGTTGGTGTTTTTGCCTTTGTAAGTTCATTTATAGTACTATTTATTGTAAATAAAATTGTTGCATTTAGAGCAGATGATGATGTTCAGCTTGAAGGATTAGACGTCAATGAAGTTGGTGTGGAAGCATATCCGGAGTTTAAACGCGCAATATAGATGAATAGGCACACTCCCTCTTTTTTTGTATCGGTTCTTGTTCATGTAGTATTTGCTGCAATTATATTTTTTTTATATAAGACGGTAGTAATACTTAATGCTAAAAAGGAAGAGAAAAAAGTATGTATACATCTGCAAACATTGCAAACAGAAAAACCTTTAGTAAAGTTAGAAAAACCTAAACCTCTCAAAAAAAAGCATACACAAAAAAAAGTATCAAAACCTGAAACTAAGGTGATAAAAAAAGAAAAAAAGATACAAAAAGAGCTAAAACCGAAGATAGCACCAGTATTGGAAGAAGAAACTGAGGTGAAGGCTGTTGAGAAAATTTTAGAAAAAATACCTCCAAAAGAGATAAAGCAGGAAAAATTACTTGCACCCCCTAAGCCAGTTGTTGCTGTTTCAAAACCTACAGTTGAAGAGTTATATATAGATAAAAATTTACAAAAAATTTCACAGCTTCTTTCTGAAAACCTTTACTACCCAAGACGTGCAAGAAAAAGGGGCATAGAAGGTATTGTAAATGTAGACTTTACACTTGATACTGATGCTGTAGTGAGTGATATTGATGTTGTCTCCTCTAGTAATGATATTTTAAGTAGAGCTGCTATTAAAACAATAGAGGACCTCTCTGGAGAATTTCCTCCACCAAAAGAGACACTACGTCTGAGTGTCCCAATCCATTACTCATTGACTCAAGAATAGAGTTGTTAAAAATATAAGATATAATAATTCTAATAATAATTTTAGGAGTATTTATGCAACATGTGAAAGTTTTAGCTATTTTATCGGTTTTATTTTTGACATTCTCAGGATTTTGGTCTGGTGAGAGTAATGATACTTTAAAAAAAGAGAGAAGGGTAGAGAGTCAAAAGATACTTCAACTGCTTTATAAGTATGCACCAGAATCAAAAAAGATGATTCGCTCGTCGTATGGGTATGCTACATTTAGTAATCTTGGGGTTAATCTCATTATCCTTAGTGCAGAGGGTGGTACAGGTTTAGCTCACAATAATAAAACCGGCAAAAATACTTATATGAATATGGGGTCAGGTGGTATAGGCTTTGGTCTTGGAGTGAAAGATTTTCGTGCTATTTTTATATTTTCAGATAAAGAGGTGTATGATAATTTTATTGAAAATGGCTGGGAAGCAAATGCACAAGCAGATGCTGCTGCAAAAGCTGGAAATAAAGGTGGAGCACTCAATGGTGCTATAACAGTAGCTCCTGGTATAAGACTCTACAAGCTCACACAAAATGGTTTAGCTATTCAAGCAACTATACAAGGTACAAAGTATTGGAAAGATGGAGATTTAAATAAGTGATTTAGCTACTACAATAGCTACTATAGATTTTTAAAATTTTGAAATGTCGTATTTTAGGGTTTATATGAAGTGTGGCTCCGGATACTGGATTCGAACCAGTGACCAAGTGATTAACAGTCACCTACTCTACCGCTGAGCTAATCCGGAATGTAAAAAGTTCTCTTAAAAAAAATGGTGTCAAGAGGGGGACTTGAACCCCCGACCCCCGGCTTATGAGACCAGTGCTCTAACCAGCTGAGCTACCGTGACATCTTTTAAGAGGGTGGAATTATACATAGGTTAAGCTTTAAAATATATAAAATATAGAAAAGATTTACAAATAAGTAAAAATTCATAGATGTAATGCTTTGTAAATAAACTTAGTTTAGTCATAGTGACTAAAGGTATTGACTTTTTTACTTTTTTTTTGTACTATTGCGAGCATAAATTAAATAATATTTGTAAGGAGATATAATGAATTTTAAACCATTAGGAAACAGAGTATTAGTCAAACGTGTTGAAGAGGCTACTACTACAAGTACGGGTATCATTATCCCCGATAATGCGAAAGAAAAACCATCTCAAGGTGAAGTTGTTGCTGTAAGTAGTGAAGTTTCAGTTTTAGAGAATGGTAATGTTGTGTTATTTGGCAAATATTCTGGCAATGAGGTTTCATTTGCTGGAGAGAAGTTCATCGTATTAGATGTTAAAGACATTTTTGGAATAATCGGATAAATAAACTTTAGTCGTCTCAGCGGCGCAAGCGAGTAAAAGGGATGTATTCCTTTTACTGACTAATAAATGGAGGGTTTCCTTCATTTTATGAAATAAAATTAAGGAATTTAAAAATGGCAAAAGAGATTATATTTTCAGATACAGCAAGAAATGCTTTAGCTCGTGGTGTTGAAAAACTAACAGATGCAGTAAAAGTGACGATGGGGCCACGTGGTCGTAATGTTTTAATCATGAAAAGTTACGGTGCACCAGTTCTTACTAAAGATGGTGTTTCAGTTGCTCGTGAAGTTGAACTTAAAGATAAACTAGAAGATATGGGTGCACAACTTGTAAAAGAGGTAGCATCAAATACTGCTGATGAGGCTGGTGATGGTACTACGACTGCGACAGTTTTAGCAAATGCTATCTTCTCTGAAGGACTTCGTAACATCACTGCAGGAGCTAATCCTGTAGAAGTAAAACGTGGTATGGATAAAGCTTGTACAGTAATTTTAGAAAACCTAAAAGATGCTTCTAAATCAGTAAATGGAAAACAAGACATTGCTCAAGTTGCGACTATCTCTGCAAACTCTGACAGTGCTATTGGTGATATGATTGCTGAGGCTATGGACAAGGTTGGTCAAGATGGTGTTATTACTGTTGAAGAGGCTAAAGGTATAAGTGATGAGCTTGATGTTGTTGAGGGTATGCAGTTTGACCGTGGTTACCTAAGCCCTTACTTCATTACAAATGCTGAGAAGATGATTGCTGAGATTGAAAATCCTTGGATTTTACTTGCAGATAGCAAAATCTCTTCACTTAAAGACCTTTTACCAGTACTAGAGCAAGTACAAAAAACTTCTCGTCCACTTCTTATCATCGCTGAAGATGTAGAGGGTGAAGCACTTTCAACATTAGTTGTAAATAAACTTCGTGGCGTTTTAAACATAAGTGCTGTAAAAGCTCCAGGTTTTGGTGACAGACGTAAAGCTATGCTTGCTGATATTGCTGTTCTTACTGCTGGAACTGTAATTAGCGAAGAGACAGGACATACTTTAGAGGGTGCTGACATCTCTATGCTTGGTCAAGCTGCTCGTGTAGTGATCGACAAAGACAATACTGTCATTGTTGATGGTGCAGGTAGTGATGAGGCTGTAAAAGCTCGTATTGCAGAGATTAAGGTACAAATAGATGCTACAACAAGTGAGTATGACAAAGAGAAACTTCAAGAGCGTCTTGCAAAACTCTCTGGTGGGGTAGCAGTTATCAAAGTTGGTGCTGCAACTGAAACTGAGATGAAAGAGAAAAAAGATCGTGTTGACGATGCTCTTAGTGCTACAAAAGCAGCAGTTGAAGAGGGAATCATCATCGGTGGTGGTGCAGCTCTTGTTCGTGCAGCTTCAAAAGTAAGCCTTGATTTAGAGGGTGACCAAAAAATTGGTGCTGAGATTATTTTACGTGCTATAAAAGCTCCTATGAAACAAATTGCTCAAAATGCAGGATTTGACACAGGTGTAGTGGTAAATACAGTAGAAACAGCAGATAGCGACACAATAGGATTCAATGCTGCAAATGGTGAATATGTAGATATGTTTGAAGCGGGAATTATTGACCCACTAAAAGTTGCTCGTGTTGCACTTACAAATGCAACATCAGTTTCTTCAATGCTTCTTACAACAGAAGCCGCAATCTATGAAATTCCAGAAGAATCACCAGCAGGTGTAGATGCTGGTGCTGGCATGCCTCCACAAATGGGAATGCCGGGTATGATGTAAGAAAGCGAATAGCAAACGACACCTGCGTGTCGTTTGTCGCTTTCGAATTAAGAGTTGATGTTTGAACGAAGTGAGAACCAACTTGCGAAGAACTAGTAATGCTTATATGTCATTTTTAGCTTGCGCACCAAAGGTCGATATGCGAAGCATCAAGCAACAGATATAATATAATTCTTCAAAGAACTCTTAAACTTCTTAAACTTTTCAAGAAACTAACCTAAATATCAAAAATATATGATAAAATTAATCTATTATATAGGGAGATTTTATCATGAATAAAATATTATTATCATTACTTAGTGCATCAGTTCTTTTTTCTGCTGAGTGTAAGTATGAAGCAAAAAGTATAGATGTAAATTGGGAAGCATATAAAACACCACTAAAACTTGGTGTTAAGGGGACTTTCAATAATGTTGTTTTCCAAGCAAGAGTAGCTTCTACACAAGAAGAGGTTCTTAATGGTGCAAGTGTGATTATTGATGTAGAGAGAATTTACTCAAAAAATGCTGCTCGTGATGATAAGCTTGTAAAATTTTTCTTTGGTACTCAAAATATCAAAGAGATAAAAGCTAAAATAGTATCAATCAATAAAGATGTAGCAAATGTGTCTGTTACAATGAACAATATTACAAAAACAGTACCTATGAAGATTGAAGTAGACGATGATGAGATTGAAGCAGATGGCTATATAGATCTTGCAGATTTTGGAATGTTGCCTGCCTTAGCTGGCATCAACAAGGCTTGTTATGATCTACACCAGGGAAAAACATGGCAAGATATAGAGGTCAAGTTTACAATCAAAACACAAAAAAACTGTAGGTAGATATGGAAAATCCTTTTGAGTCAGGACAGATAAAAAACTACCTAGCACTCTATGGGGGTGTGGTAGTTATAATGATTTTGTTTTTTATTGCAACGACACTTTTTAATGAAGAGCAAGAGGTAGATACAAAGATATTTACAACTGCTGATGTGAAGACTCAAGTCTCACATAATGTGACTCAAGAGAATAACACTACATCAAGATTTAAACTTTTAGATAAAGCTTACTAAGTTACTCTTTTGTAACTATGTAAAGCTGTTCATGATGAAGACGTTTTAAGATATCCATAACAGATACAAAGTCTTGAAAACGTGACTCTTTGTCACTTCTGAGTACCACTGTTTGTTTTGTGGAAATTTGTGAGAGTTTTTGCTCAAGAGTTTTTAAATCTACTTTTTCTTTATCTAAAAACATCTCCCCTTTAGCATTAACATACACAGTCACCTCTTTTTTTACATCTTCTTTGCTAGAAGCTTTTGCATCAGGTAAGTCTACAGGAATAACACCCTGTTTTATAAATGTAGCAGTTGTAAGAACCATTACAAGTAAAACAAGCATAATGTCGATAAATGGGATAACATTTATCTGATCAAACCTTTTATGAGATTTTTTACACTTTGCCATCTTAGTTGAGCTTCTCTTGTTTCTCAGCTTCTACATCAAACTTTGTAAGTATACGTTCTACTTTACGAAGAGTAATAGTATAAGCTACGATTGCTGGCATTGCAACTATAAGTCCCATCGCAGTTGCTTTAAGAGCAAGTGCTAGACCTATCATGATCTTTTTAGCATCAACTGCCCCAACATCTCCTAGTGTATAGAAAGTGATCATAATCCCTACAACAGTTCCAAGTAGGCCAACATAAGGAGCATTTGTCCCAATAGCACTTAATACTCCAATGTTATCTGTAAGATCTAAGTCTAGTTCATCTCTATGTTCATAATCACTCACACGAACACTTTTGTAAAACATCATACGCTCTATAAAAAGCCATAAGGTTACGATACTCATCAGGATTAAGATCCCCATCACTCCATAGTCAAGAGTTTGTTCAGCATATGCTAAAAAATTACTAGATTGCATTAAATAGTTCCTTGGTTTATATTAAATTTTAGTCTTACTAATGTTCCATGCTCTGGTTTAGAGTCAAAGTTAAGCAGAATGTGGTTGGTGTCACAAAATCTTTTGACCATACTAAGTCCAATGCCAAAGCCTTGAATCTCTTTGTTAGCCTGATAATAGTTGTCAAATATACGGATAAGTTCCACTTCATCCATACCGATTCCATAATCTTGAATCTCTAAAGTATGCTCTTTTATTCTTATATCTATATTGGTAGAATTTTTGGAGTATTTTACCCCATTATCGATAAGATTGTCAATCACTTTGGAGAGACCTGTTTTATCACTTTTTATACTGAGTGTATCTAGTGTTAGATTGAAGTGTATATGGGGGTAAACCTTTGATAAAAAAGAGATTCTTTGTTGTACAAGCTCATCTAAAGAGAACTCCTCTTGAAGATTCTGTTTACTTTGCATCTTTATCATGTACTCTAGTTCATTGTATCTTTGCTTAAGCATATCACAGGCATTTTGGATCCGTAAAAGTCTTTTTTTTGATTTTTCATCGTTGAGATTTTTTTCTAGCATTTGGGTATTTGTGATAATGGTACTTATAGGAAGATTAAGTTCGTGGAGTGTCTCTTTTGAAAGATTTTGTAAGTTTTTTACATATTCTGCCAAGGGATCAACTGCTAGTTTAGAGATAAAGATACCAGAGAGAATGACAAAACAAAGCATAATAAGAGAGATAAGATAGATATTGTCTATATTTAAAATATCTATAAGGGCATAAAGAGTTACTAAAAATGTGATAACAGTTATAAAGTAGTAGATAAAGATATTGACACGAAGATTACGAAACAAGCTTGTACCCTATGCCCCGAATATTTTGTATATCTTCATCAGGTAAAAGATGCTTTAAACGGTTGATATAAACACGAAGAGCACCATCGCTTCCAGCACTGTTTGTACCCCAAAGATGATCAAATATCATCTCTTTTGGAACAGGTGTATCGATGTGTTGTAAAAAAAGTAGGAGAAGGTCATACTCGCGTTTTGAGAGTTCAAGCTGAACCTTCTTATAATAGATGATTTTTTTACTTGTATCGTAACAAAAGTTACTAACACATTTTTTTTCTAATTTTTTACTGCGTTTGAGTAGTGCTTGTATGCGTAGTAACAGTTCAAGATTGTTAAAAGGTTTTGTTATATAATCATCTGCACCGCTTAAAAAACCTTGTTTTAAAGAGTCTTCATCTTTATGTGATGTAAGAAAAATCGCAGGAGTAGTATCATCAGCATCACGAAGAGATTGAAGTAATTCAATCCCATTGATAAGAGGTACATTAATATCTAAGAGGTAAAGATCGTATCTGTTCTCATAAGAAGCATCAAGAGCACTTTGTCCATTGGGGACATGAGTTACTTCATACTCTTCATCTTCTAAGAGGTCGATGAGGCTCTCAGCAAAGAGCATATCATCTTCAAGGAGGAGGATTTTAATCGACACTCTCTATAGCCCATCCTATAGCTTCCCCAGCAAACATTGGTACAACACCACCATAGTTTTCAGGTACTACGAAAGTTCTTTTTTCAAGAGTAACCTCTTTAAACTCTGGACAGATACCGTAGATACGTTGTGCATTGTCACTTACGAAGTCTTGAAGGTTGTCTAGTTTTCCAAATTGGTCAAATATCTCACATAAGAGTTGTAGGGCAATTGGTGCTGTAAAAACGCCAGCAGCACAACCACAAGATTCTTTTGCATGTTGAGGATGAGGTGCTGAATCACTTCCAAACATCACTTTAGGGTGTGCTTCAAGAGCGATAGAAAGAAGTGCATCCAAATCTTCTGGGCGTTTTGCAATTGGCTTACAAAAAAGATGTGGTTGCATCATTCCCCCTACAACATCATCTAGGGTTAAGAGAAGATGGTGGACTGTGATTGTTGCATAAAGATTTTCATACTTATCTAACATATCTACAGCTGCTTTGGTTGTGATATGCTCCATGATGATTTTAAGAGTTGGAAAATTTTGTGCTAAAAGCTCATAGATAGACATAAATTCAGCTTCACGGTCCATCACAAAGCCATCAGTCTCACCATGCACACAAAGTGGAATACCAAGTTCTGCCATAGTCTCTAATGTTGGTCTCATCTCTTCAATATCAAATGAACTTACACCACCCTCCGAGTTTGTTGTAATCCCTGCAGGATAAAGTTTGATTGCAGTAATGTCTTCCTCAACATCAAGTAAAAACTTTTTATCGTAGTTTTTATAAAAAAGTGTCATATATGGCTCAAAAAAGTCGTTTGGAACAGCTGCCATAATACGCTCTTTATAAGCGATAACAGCCTCTTTTGTATCTACTGGTGGTACAAGGTTTGGCATGATGATAGCACCACTAAATGAGTAAGCAGAGAGGGGTGCAACATTTTCAAGCATCACAGCATCACGAAGGTGCAGGTGCATATCTAGGGGCATTAAAAGAGTATGAGTTTGCATTAAAATTCCTTAATTGTTTCTATAACCATAGTATAGCAGATAATGCCATAATACTTAAAGTTAAAGCGGGTAAAAATTTGTAAACTTTAGAGATTCCAAACTGTGGTTTTCCATCTATAAAGACACCAAGTTGTACCGCTGTTACAAGAAGTGCAGCGATGATAAAAAAGACAAAAGAGACAAGTATAACAAGATACCAGCTTTGATGAGTAAAGCCATAGCTAAAGAGACTTAGTGCACTTAAAAGAACAAGTATATGTTGTAGATTCATCACTAGAGTACTTTTTTCCTCTTTTTTATGGATACGAGCAATTTTAAAATATAAGAAGAGTAAAAAGAGAGTAGAGTAGAAGAGCATGAGAGGTAACATCCTTAATTTTTTTGAAATGATATCAAAATAGAATTAAGTGATGTTTACTATAGAGTAGATTTATGAAATTAAAGAGACTCTTTTGCTTGAAGAATAAGCTTGTTTATAGCTTCTTCATACACTTTTGCTTCACTCTCTATAGTAGATTCAAAACGTGTTACAAGTACTGGTGTAGTATTACTGGCACGAACAAGTCCCCAACCATTTTCAAAATTAATACGAACGCCATCAACATCAATAATATCTTTAATAGTTGGAAAATCTGCAGGTGGATTTTGAAGCATCTCTTTGACTCTGTCGATAATTTTAAATTTCTCTGCTTCAGTTGTTTTTACTTTAATCTCTTCTGTTGAAAAAACTTTTGGAAGTTTTGCAAGCTCTGCATCAAGATCAATCCCATCATGGATAAGCTCAAGCATACGAAGTGTTGCATATATAGCATCATCGTAGCCAAAGTAACGGTTTTTAAAGAAAACATGACCACTTACTTCGCAAGCAAGGTCTGCATTTGTTTCTTTCATTTTTACTTTGAGGTTTGAGTGACCAGTTTTATACATAATTGCAGTCGCACCGCGTTTAGTAAGCTCATCGTACATCACTTGAGAACATTTCACTTCACCAATAACAGTTGGCTTATCCATCTTCATAGAGTAAAGAAGAGCCATCATATCGCCCTTAATGTTGTTTTTGTGTGTAAGTACAGCGATTCTATCTGCATCTCCATCATAAGCAAACGCGATGTCACCATCAGTTGCAAGAAGTTTTTTTACATCTTCTAAGTTATGCTCCTCTGAAGGGTCTGGGTGGTGGTTAGGGAAAGTTCCATCAGGGTCAACATAAAGCCCTTTAGTTTTAAGCTCTAGTGCTGCAAAAATATCTTCAGTAACAACACCAGCCACACCATTTCCACAGTCATAAACGATGCGAGTATCCATCCCTTTAAGGTGTTGGAATTCACCCACTAAAAAGTCTACATAACGAGTGACGGCATCTATCTCTGTAACATCGCGTTTATCAGCCTTTGGAATCCCTTGCATCGCTTCACATTCACGACCAAGTGCATAGATATCTTCAGAGAAAAAAGGAGCTTTATCTACTGTGATTTTAAAACCATTGTATTCACTAGGGTTGTGGCTTCCTGTAATCATTACAGAAGCAGAAGGTGTAATTCCGTCCCAATCTTGGTAGTTTGTAAAGTAGTTTACAGGTGTAGGAACAAGTCCCATACCAAGTACTTTTTTTCCACCAGCATTCAGTCCAGCTACAAGGTATTCAAACAAGATAGGGGAGTGTGAACGTGCATCATAACCAACAGCTACATATTCGCCATCTATCTTAGATGCAAGTGCATACCCAAT
>JAMORK010000004.1 GCA_027063645.1 Sulfurimonas sp. | reverse complement strand
TATAACAAAGAGGGAATATACCTGTGTAAACGCTGCAATGCTCCTCTTTATAAGTCGAGTGATAAGTTTGATAGCGGTTGTGGATGGCCAAGCTTTGATGATGAGATACCAGGAGCCATCAAGCGAACACTAGATGCTGATGGGCATAGAGTAGAGATCACATGTGCAAACTGTGGAGCGCATCTTGGTCATGTATTTAAGGGTGAACACCTTACAGATAAAAATATACGCCATTGTGTTAACTCCATCTCTTTAAAATTTGAGGAGAAAAAAGTAGATGATTTAGCTCGTGCTTATTATGCTGGTGGATGTTTTTGGGGTGTAGAGTATTATATGGAGCAACTCAAAGGTGTGAAAAGTGTAGAGTCTGGATATATGGGTGGAAAACTGAAAAATCCAACATATTATGATGTTTCTTATAAAAATAGTGGAGAGATGGAAGTTGTTGAAGTTACCTATGATCCTAAAATAATTTCGTATGAGGAGCTTACAAAGAACTTCTTTGAGATTCATGATCCTACTCAAACAAATGGGCAAGGTCCAGATATAGGCGAACAGTATAAATCTGCTATTTTTGTATCTAATTTTGAAGAGCGAAAAACAGTAGAGAAACTTATAGCAATTCTCGAAGCAAAGGGCTTAGATATCGCAACACAGATTAAAGAGAAAACACCTTTTTATAAGGCAGAAGAGTATCATCAAGATTATTATAAGCACAAAGGAAAAAAGCCTTATTGTCATTCGTATAGAAAATTATTTTAGGTAGAGATATCAAAGCTAGAAGTTTGTTGAAGATTGTCTTTTGAACTATTTCGCTCTTGTGAATAAGTTTGTAAGCCTTGTATCTCTTCTTGTTTCTCTTTAGTAAGTTGTTGCTGTGCTTTCATCTCCATCATTTTTGCACTTGTGGCTACTGCAAAATCTTGTCCTGATGGACTTCCCGGTGCCATAGCTGAAGCTGCAATTTGTCTCGCTTTGGCTATGGTTTCTTCAGGGGTAGAGCCACCTTGAGTAGAGATGGAAACTTCTCCACCAATAGCATACATCTTGCCATCGGGCCCTTGTTGATAGGTATAACTTGCAGCTCCAGTCATCCCACCACCAGCTGCCTGATGTGCAGCTTCATGTGCTTTTACTTCAGAGTCTCTTGCTTGTAAACCCTTCACAAGTTTTTTCTCATCTTCACTCAGCTCAGTGGGGTCAGATTTTTTAGACTCTTGAACTTTTTTTTCTTGAAGCTCTTTTTCTTTTTGCGATCGTTTTGTTTCTTGTCTTTTCTTATCTACTGGGTCTTCATCAATTACAAGCAACTCTTTTTCATTGAGCTTGATTGTATAACTACTTCCAACATCATATAAACTACTTGAACCTATCTGCATAATCTCTATTATAGCACTAAAATGGTATGATTTCGCTAATTTAATTTATGGATAAACTATGCAATATAAACTAGAAGATGAGTATATAGAACTTTTTAAACTACTAAAAGTTTTAGATTTAGTAGATACAGGTGCCCAAGCAAAAATGATAGTAGCCGATGGTTATGTAAAACGCGGTGATGAGATAGAAACTCGTAAACGTGCAAAGATAAGAGCCGGAGAGACTCTTGTAGTTGGTGATGATGTTACCATTGAGGTTGTGTAGTCCTTTAAAGTAAAAAAGAACTCACTAGCCCAATAAGTCCACCAAATACTCCACCCCAAACAACAAGCCATCCAAGATGTTCTGAGATGAGTTTTTGAACTATCTCTTTTACCATTTGTGGTGTTAGTTCTTCTAAACGCGAGTCGATAACTTTTTCGATTGAAGCTATCATATCATCGTTAAGTGAGGAGTTTTGCATGTGGTTTTGAAGTGTTTCATTAAAAGCTTCAGAGTTTACTATTTTAATTACAGCAGATTTCATCTTTTGTGAGAATGGTTCACGAAGAGCATCTAGGGCACTTTCCCCTCCAAACATTCCAAGCATACCACCAAAAGAGCTCTCCATTACTGTTTTAGAGAGTGCATCAAAGGCAGGACTAAAGTCGGTCTCTTTTATGATGGGTTCAAGGTTGATTTTTTTCTCTTCGTTAGCAAAAAAATTCTCAAGTTGCTCGCGAGTGAAAAATTCTGCCATCATAAGGTTTTTAATGGCTGTTTTAAAAGACTCAAAACGAGCGGGAATCACACCTGAACCGTACAAAAGTGGAACTTTTTCAAAAAGCATATGAATAGCTAGTTGATTCGTGATAGCTCCTGAGAGAGCAAAGAGTCCAGTATAGAGTAGAGTACTGTGAAACTCAGGCAAAAGATAAGAAAGTAGTATTAGTATAAGAGCAATAAGGTTAGTTATAAAACTTTTATTTAATTTCAAAGTATCTCCTTAGATTTAAATACGAGATTATACTAAAACGCTATGATTATGTAAATAAAGAGAGAGAATTAAAAATGAAACAAGAAACTTATACACTATTTGAAAATGAAAATTTAGAAACTATTGTAGACACTATCGCTACAGAGCTTGAAAAACGCAATGAATCCCCTTTTTGGAAAGATAAGGTTGTTCCATTTTCTAGTGCTATTTTAAGTGTTCTAATCCCTTTAAGAGATAATAAGATACTTTTTAACCCTCAAGGAAATCTAGAAGAGAAGCTTACTCCTGAACTATTTTTAGAGTGGAGTGATTTAGTGAGTTTAAAGATGCTCGCGTTTACTTTGCAAAAATCTAATGCTTCTAAGTCATTACAAAGAACAAACCTTGAAAAAGAGTTATGCAACACTTATAAAGAGATAGACTTGAGTATGTTAGGGGAGTATCTTTCACTTTACACAGTAAACCTTGAAGATGAACTTCTCGATTTCCCAATCTCTAACTACAACTTACACCAAGGTGTAAGCAATGTGATTAAGTCTCTTTTATAAAATTATTTTGAGCGTTTTCGCTTGAGATTTTCTTTTGGGATGTAAAACTCAAGATTTGAGAGTATTTTTGTAGTTATAGTCCCATTTTCAACAAGGGTATGAAACCTTTTTTGTGTATCTTCATCAAAAAGTAGGGCTATATCTTCTTGTGTGAGAGGGCGTTTGTCTAGGGTGTTAAGTATATCTTCATCACTGTAGTAGCTGTTGTTTGGTTCTGCATGAACACGAGAGGCTATATGGATAGGCAAAGAGCTATCAAACATTAAAGAGAGCTCTCTTAGTTCTTTATAGCTTACACCCACGACAGGGTAGGCAGGTGGTCTGTCAATCGTACCTAAGTCTATGCGTTCAATATCTAAAGTTAAGAGCACCTCATTGAGCTTTTGAACCTCTTGAGGTGTATCGTTAAGCCCATGAACAAATAAAATCTCTATAAAAAGTTTCCCTTTATATATTTTACTAAACTCTTGTACTTTTGTGACAACATCCTTAATATTTATACTTAAATGAGGTCTGTCTATCTTTTTAAATACATCATTACTTATAGCATCTAAAGAGAGTTTTACTTGGTCGAGTTTTAAAAGAGCATCAAATACTTTTTTATCTACTAAAGTGGCACTATTTGTAAGTATAAGTGTCTCAGTTTTGTTTTTTATTTTGTTGATTGCATCTATAAGTTCGCTGAGGTGAGGGTAGAGAGTTGGTTCCCCATTTGCAGTAAGAGTAATAACATCTACTTTTTCATTGAGATGTTTTTGAAGCTCTTTTATGATCTCTTCCACGGAGAGAGTTTGACTTTGTTTTTCTACTGTTGCAGCAGGTGCTAACTCACAATAAAGACAGTCAAAGTTACACTGTTTCAAAGCAGGGGAGAGGTCGATGCCCAAACTCATGCCAAAACGGCGTGAGTTTATGGGACCAAAGATGATATTATTTTTTTCCACTAACTCTGTGACACTCATCAATGAAATGTTTTGCATTTTCTACTGGTACATCTGGAAGTATTCCATGACCAAGGTTAAAGATGTGGCGTTTACCTTGCATAGTTTCTTGAATCACCTCTACACATTTTGTTGTTGCTTCTTTTGAGTAAAGACGACATGGCTCCATATTTCCTTGAAGGACATATTTCTCACCTAGTTTTTCTTTAGCAAATGCCATTGGAGTAGACCAATCAACACCAAATACATCAAAGTTACCATACACCTTATCTAAAAATGCAGGGATCCCTTTAGGGAACATAATGATTGGAATATGTGGATATTTCCCTTTTAAATAATCGGCAATCTCTACCATATATTTCCAAGAGAACTCATCGTATTTTCCTGGCTCAATAGCAGCTGCCCAAGAGTCAAAAATTTGTACAACATCGATGCCTGCTTGAATCTGTTTTTCCATGTAAAGTTTTACAACTTCAGTCACTTTTGCAAGAATTTTATGTAAAAGTTCAGGGTTTGAGTACATCATCTTTTTACAGATGTTATAAGTTTTTGTCCCCTGTCCCTCTATCATATAAGTAGCAAGTGTCCAAGGTGCACCTGTAAAACCGATAAGTGCCTTATCTTCTGCGAGTTGCTCTTTAATGAGTTTGATAGTATCAAAAACATATGTTAGTTTACTAGCAGCTTCATCACCACCTATAAGTCTATCTATATCTGCATCACAAGTGATAGGGTCAGAAAATTTAGGACCTTCCCCTTTTACAAAAGATAAATCCATCCCCATCTCATCAGGAATCACTAAGATATCGCTAAAAAGAATTGCCGCATCAACACCAATGATATCAACAGGTTGAAGTGTGACTTCACAAGCTTTTTTCGGATCATGACAAAGGTTTAAGAAGTTCCCAGCTTCAGCACGTACTGCCATATACTCTGGCAGGTAACGTCCCGCTTGTCTCATCATCCATACCGGTGTGTAAGGTGTTTCTTTTCCAAAACACGCATCTACAAATATTTTACCCATCATAACCCTTTTTAATGTATTATAAATTTTGACTTTTAGAGTCAAGCTTTAGTGACTAACTAATGTTTCCCAACTTTACCAAGAAAGTATAAACCAACAGCTACAGCAGTGATAGAAAGAGCAAAGTAAAGCATCTCTAAGGCACCATTATACTCAGTGTGTCCCACTTTTTGGAAAAAACCAACAACAAGTACCATTACGATCACTTTTGAGATCTTATCTTTAAGTTGGTCAAGTGAATGGATAGCAAGAATTTTATTCTCACGAGTTTCATCCTCTTTTGCTACATCTATGTCAGAGATAAAAAGCTCATACAGACCAAAAGAGAAAAGTAACATCACAACACCAATAAGATATAAGTCAACCGCTCCAATAATTCCACCAACAACATCTTCATGAAAGTTGTGAGGGTGTGCATGATTCAGATATGTCGTAAGTACATATTTTGCAGTATCGTAAACATCAAATGATGCTACGATAAAGAGTGATACTGCACCTACAAGTCCAAAAACAACGGCAAGCAGCACCATAAAACGTGTGCCCCATAAGCCTTTCTCAAAGATTGATTCTATCATTATTTATCGCCTTCCATCTCTACCCATTTTTGAGCGATTCTTACTGCATTTGTTGCAGCTCCAACTCGTAGGTTATCTGCTACTACAAAGAGGTGAAGCATATTTTTAGAAAAATTATCTTCACGAATACGACCAACAAATGTTTCATTCATATCTACACAAGTTGTAGGCATTGGGTAGAGTGCTTCATCTGGTTTGTCAACTATAACTATGTTCGGAGCTTTTGAAAGAACCTCTGTTGCCTCAGCTGCACTTACTTCAGAATCAAATGTCAGACTAAGTGCTTCTGAGTGTCCACGAAGAACGGGCACACGAACACAAGTAGCACTAAGAGCTATCTCTTTATGCATAATCTTAGTTGTTTCATTTACCATTTTCATTTCTTCTTTTGTGTAGCCATTTTCCATAAATACATCGATTTGAGGGATGACATTGAGGGCAATTTGTTGGTTAAATGCTTTGTGTTCACTCTCATCAAGTTTAAAAGCGAAAAAGTCTTGCATCTGAGTTACTAACTCTTCCATAGCAGATTTGCCAGCACCACTTGTTGCTTGGTATGTTGCTACATCAACACGAACTAGATCATAAGCATCATCAAGAGGCTTAAGGGCTTGAACCATTTGAATGGTAGAACAGTTAGGGTTTGCAATAACACCAGTTTGTTTCCATTTTGCAATATCTTCAGGGTTTACTTCAGGAACAACTAAAGGCACATCATCTTGCATTCTAAAGTGTGAAGTGTTGTCAATGACAACTGCTCCAGCTTTTACAGCAGCAGGAGCAAACTGAGCACTTACACTTCCACCAGCACTAAAAAGAGCTATATCGATTTCGTATTTTGCAAAAACATCATCAGTAAGTTCTATGATATCAAAATCTTTGCCATTGTAAGTTACAGTTTTTCCTACACTTCTTGCACTTGCAAGTGGTAACAATGTATTGAGTGGAAAATCAATCTCTGAAAGTACATTAAGTATCTCTTCACCTACGGCACCATTTGCTCCAACTACTGCTACATTATATTTTTTATCACTCATATTTTCTCCTATTATTTTCGTATATCTAAAAAGAGTTCATCTTTTTGTATCTCTTGTGTTTCACTTAAAATCACTGCACGCTCAACTACAGAGATAAGCTCACGGATATTTCCTGGCCAACTGTAGTCTAGAAGTTCTGATTCAGCTTCTTTTGAAAATGTTTTTAAGTCAAACCCATATTTAGAGCAGTTTTGCTCCACCATGGCGTTTGCAATGCTTAGTATCTCATCTTTTCTCTCACGAAGAGGTGGGATAAGAAGAGGGATAGTGTTGAGTCTATAGTAGAGATCTTCTCTAAACTCTCCCTCTTTTATCTTTGTATCAAGGTTTGCATTTGTTGCTGAGATCACACGGATGTCAATCTTAATGCTTTTAGATGAACCAAGACGACGCACCTCTTTTTCTTGCAATGCTCGAAGAAGTTTTGCTTGAACACCATAAGGCATCTCACCAATCTCATCCAAAAATAGAGTTCCACCATTTGCAAGTTCAAATTGACCAGCTTTTGCCTCAACTGCATCTGTAAAAGCACCTTTTTCAAAACCAAAAAGTTCACTCTCAATAAGGTTTTCAGGAATTGCTGCCATATTTATAGCAACAAAAGGTTTTTTCGCTCTTGGAGAGTTTTTATGTATGTAAGAAGCAAAAACCTCTTTTCCTACACCACTTTGCCCAAGTAGTAACATACTTGCATCTGTTTTAGCTGCTTTGTCTGCAATATTTAAAACCTTACTAAGTGCTTTACTTTTTCCTAAAAATCCACTTGAACTTTTTTTTGTTTTTGGAGCAGATTTTTGTACTTTTTGTATTTTATCTTCGCGTTTTATTGCACCAATAAGTGCATCAACATCAAAGGGTTTAAGTAAAAAATCTTTTACTCCAAGATGGATCGATTCGATCGCACGAGTAAGTGTCGCGTTTCCCGTCATGATGATCACTTCAAAGCGACCATTTAACTCTTTAACGAACTCTATTCCATCCATCTTTGGCATGTTGATATCTGTGATAACTAAGTCAAAGCTATCATCAAGTTTTTTTAGGGCATCGACAGCATTTTTAAAGGTGACAACTTCAAACTCTTTATAGTCACTCATAGCAATCTCAAGAGATTTTCTCATATTAATATCATCTTCAACGATTGCAATCTTCACAAAATATCCTATTTTAGCCCTATTTTAAAGGTGAAATTATAGCAAAATTATCATTAAAATCGACTTTGAAGCAGGTTGTTTTGAGGGTGACTATAGTTGTAGCATGATTTTGGTAGTTTGTTGTTTTCTCATTATGTTTTACATTGAGGCCAAGCTCTTGAAGATAATCGATAAACTTTTCACGATTATTAGAGAGTATATCTACTAGCTTGATGTTATTTTTTGATTCTAGTAGAAGGGGTTTTAAGGGAGTTCCAGAGCATTTATGCATCGCTTTGGATATAAGAAGTGTTTCATTGTAAAGCATTGCATCTTGTACAACATAACGGTAAGAGATAAGGTATTCACTTGCACTTAGTGCAAGTGAACTAAAAAGAATTACTGAGCAAAGTCTGCGTATGATAGATTGATCTCCATCTCTACTTCACATAAACCATCTTTAAAAGTAGTTTCAACAATATTGGCATTTCTTACCATTGCTTTAACAGATGTACGAACAGTTGAGCGTTTTACCATCATATTTTTGATAAGATCTTCCCCATCGATACGAACACCTTTTACTTTTTCTGCGATGAGTCTATATGCATCTGCCACAGCAGCACGTTTAGCTAGTGCATAAGCTTGTGCTGGTGAAGCTGTGTTCATAGGTGCTACACCTTGTCCAACAACACCTACACGAATGGTAGAGTTCTTTGCTAAAACATTATCAGTATTTTGCACTGCTGTTGGTTTTGAAAGTTCTACAGGATTGATAACTTCAACTTTTTGAACTTCTGTCGCTTGTGTACAGCTTCCAGTTGGACAAACTACAGTTACATTTGATGGTGGTGGAGGTGTTTGTTGTTTCGCTTCAGCTGCTGAACAAGCACTAAACCCTAAAAGTGCTACTAAAAGTAGAGAATGCTTCATAATTCTATCCTTGATAGAGGTACATAAGTGTACCTCTCAGTTTATATATTGCTTGTTATTAAGCAAAAGTTATTCCAAGTTAAGTGTACCACTCTCTTCGATCTCTTCATCTTCCACTTTTTCCTCTTTAGGACAGCGTGAGATACTTGCTACTTCATCACCTTTAACTATATAAACGCCAGAAGTGTTTCTACTTGATTTAGAGATAGTTTGCATATCTACACGGATCATTTTTCCAGCTTTAGTGAGTGCCATCATATCCATATCTTCATCAACCATAAGAACACCAACAATATTTTTACCAGTTTTTGGTGTCATCTTCATAGCGATTACACCTGAACCACCACGGTTTGTAAGTCTGTATTCTCCGGCATCAGTACGTTTACCAATACCTTTTTCTGCAACTACTAGAATCTCTTGTTCATCATTTGCAATGATATTTGCATCTACAACTTCATCACCATCATGTTTAAATTTGATACCTCTAACACCACGTGTGCTTCTACCTTGTTCACGTGTTTTTTCAATTTCAAATTTAATACATTGAGCATATTTTGTTACTATAAATAAGTAGCGAATATCTTGATTTGCAATTTTTGCAGTGATTAACTCATCGTCGTCATCAAGAACAATAGCACGAACACCATTACTTCTAATATTACTAAATTCACTTAGATTAGTACGTTTTACAACACCATTTTTTGTAAAGAAAACAAGACCTTTATCTTCACTAAAGTCTGTTGTCGGGATGATAGATTGGATCTTCTCATCTGCAACAAGGTTGACAAGGTTAACAACTGCCTTACCTTTTGCTGTACGACTCCCCTCAGGGATACGATACACTTTAAGCCAGTGCAGTTGTCCACGGTCAGTTACAAAGAGTAGGGTGTCGTGAGTGTTACAAGTAAAGAAACTCTCTATAAAGTCATCATCATAAGTGGTAACAGCAGTTTTCCCTTTACCACCACGTTTTTGTTTTTCATAAGAAGCTAATGGAACACGTTTGATATAACCACGGTGAGTAATAGTTACTACCATTGGCTCATTTGGAATAAGGTCTTCAATATCGATGTCATCATAGTCATCTTCTATCTCAGTACGGCGTTTGTCTGTGTAAGTATCTAGTACTTCATCAAACTCTTCAGAGATGATACCATGGAGTACCTCTTCACTTTTTAGAATAGATTCTAAGTAATCGATAAGTTTCATAAGTTCAGCAAGTTCATTTTCGATTTTTTCAATCTCTAAACCTGTTAAACGACCAAGACGCATAGCAACAATGCTAGCAGCTTGAATCTCTGAGAAATCAAACTCAGTTACTAGGTTGTTTTTAGCATCATCTTCATTTGTTGAAGCACGAATCACACGAATAACTTCATCGATGATATCGATTGCTTTTTTGAGTCCTTCTAAGATATGTGCACGAGCTTTAGCTTTTTCAAGATCAAAAATTGTACGACGAATAATAACAGTTTTACGGTGGTTAATAAACTGTTTTAAAATCTCTATAATTCCAAAAATACGTGGTTCTTGATTGAGTATAGATAGCATGATGATACCAAAAGTGGTTTGCATGCTTGTTTGTTTGAAAAGGTTGTTAAGTACTATTTCACTCATCGCATCGCGTTTAAGCTCAATAACTACACGCATACCATCACGGTCAGATTCATCACGGATCAGTGAAACACCATCAATCATCTTGTCTTTTACAAGATTGGCAATGTTCTCAATAAGGCGAGATTTATTGACTTGGTATGGAAGTTCATCGATAACAATGATCTCTTTTTTCGCAGTTTGCTCAATATGTGTCTTTGCACGTACTTTTATACGTCCACGACCAGTTTCATAAGCATCCATAATCCCTTTTTTACCAAAGATAATTCCACCTGTTGGAAAGTCTGGTGCTTTGATATGCTCCATAATATCTACTAAAGAGATGTTAGGATTTGCAAGAAGAGCTTTGAGACCATTCATGATCTCTATAGGGTTATGTGGAGGGATGTTTGTTGCCATACCAACGGCAATACCACTAGAACCATTAATGAGTAGATTTGGAACACGAGTAGGCATTACATCTGGTTCTTTTGTTGTACCATCGTAGTTATCTATCATGTTTACTGTGTTTTTCTCTAGATCTTTAAGAAGTTCCCCAGCATATTTTGTCATACGTGCTTCTGTATATCTCATCGCTGCAGCAGAATCACCATCGACAGAACCGAAGTTTCCTTGCCCATCTACAAGCTCCATACGCATTGAGAAGTCTTGAGCCATACGAACAAGTGCATCATAAACAGCAGTATCACCATGTGGATGGTACTGACCAATAACATCACCAACGATACGAGCAGATTTTTTAAACTTCGCACCGTGTGAAAGATTTAGCTTGTCCATCGCATAAAGGATTCTTCTGTGTACTGGTTTAAGTCCATCTCGAACATCTGGAAGTGCACGTCCAACAATAACACTCATAGAGTAGTCAAGGTAAGAGTTTTGAAGAGTCTCTTCTATATTTATAGTTTGTATATCGTCATTTTGTAGCAAGTCAGCCATGAAACACCCTAGTAATAAAAAATAATTTTACAGATAATATCTCATTCTCCCTTAAGAAAATGTTTAAAAGAGAAAAAAAATGTAGTGATTAAAAATTAAGCATAATTAGAATTATTTATATTGATAACTATTATATACTTCACCTTGAAAATATTTACAAAAGGATTCACATGAAGAAATGGTTATTAGCATTAGTATTTGCTATACCAGCATTCGCTGAAGAAGTTGTTACAGTAGTAACAGAAGTAGTTGCAGAGGTTGCACCTACATTAGATACAGGGGATACTGCATGGATGATGATCTCTACTGCAATGGTATTACTTATGACACCTGCCGGTCTTGCACTATTTTATGGTGGTATGACTCGTTCTAAAAATGTGCTTAATACTTATGCAATGGTATTGGGTGCTTTCGTTGTTGCATTTATCGCATGGATTGCTGCTGGTTACTCAATGGCGTTTGGAGACGGTGGTTCTATGCAAAGTTTCATTGGTGGATTTGGTAATGTTTTCTTAAGTGAAACAAGCTGGAAAGATTTAAGTGGTACTTACCCTGAGTATGTGTTTGTAGTATTTCAAGGTACATTCGCTGCTATTACAGTTGCAATCGCTTCTGGTGCAGTTATAGAGCGTATTAAGTTCTCTACATGGTTAGTATTTGTAGCTATCTGGACAATCTTTGTTTATGCTCCAATTACACATATGGTATGGGGTGGAGATGGTGCACTTCTATTTGATGCAGGTGCCCTAGACTTTGCTGGTGGTACTGTTGTACACATGAATGGTGGTTTAGCTGGTTTAGTTCTAGCTCTATTAGTTGGTAAACGTGCTGGCTATAACAAAGTTGCTATGAAACCAATGTCTGTAATGCTTACTGCTTTAGGTGCAGCTATACTATGGTTTGGTTGGTTTGGATTTAATGGTGGTTCTGCATTTGGTGCAAATGCAATCGCTGGTCTTGCTTATTTAACTACTGCTTTAGCTCCTGCTGTTGCTGGTTTAACATGGATTTTAATCGAATGGTTTGTTTATAAAAAACCAACTCTTTTAGGTGCAGCTTCAGGTGTTGTTGCCGGTCTAGTTGCAATTACTCCAGCTGCAGGTTTTGTTGATGTTGGTGGTGCTATGATTATCGGTGGCGTTGGTTCAATCATCGCTTTCTTTGGTGTTGCTACACTTAAAAAGAAACTTGGATATGATGACTCTTTAGATGCTTTTGGTATTCACTTCTTAGCTGGTTTATGGGGTGCTCTTGCAACTGCAATCTTCGCTCTTAAAGATAATGACTTACTATGGGATGGACCACTTAAAGAGTCTGGCGACAGAATGGGTCAATTTATGGTTCAAGCTGAATCAGTTATAGTTGTTGGGTTATTCACACTTATTGGAACTGTTGTAGTTTATTATATCGCTTCTGCACTTACTGGTGGTGGACGTGTTGATGAAGAGACTGAGCAAGTTGGACTTGA
>JAMORK010000003.1 GCA_027063645.1 Sulfurimonas sp. | reverse complement strand
TTTCTTGAAATTTTATTATTTTATCTTTTTTAGCTACACTTCCAAAACTAAAAAACAATTTACTATACTATATATAGGAATAAAATTTGAATTTAATTATCGTGGAGTCCCCTGCAAAGGCGAAGACTATAAAGAACTTTCTTGGTAAGGATTACGAGGTTATAGCTTCTAAAGGGCATATCCGTGACCTACCTAAGTCGCGTTTTGGAATCACTGTAGATGAAGAGACACACCATCTTGTTCCAACTTACTCAGTTGCAAAAGAGAATGCTCCTACAGTCAAAGAGATCAAAGCTCTTGCAAAAAAAGCAGATACCATCTATATCGCGACCGATGAGGATCGCGAGGGGGAAGCTATAGGGTGGCATATTGCCCATGCTATTAAAAAAGACCCAGCTGAGCTGCCACGTATTGTCTTTCACGAGATTACAAAGACAGCTATCAAGCATGCCTTGGAGTCAGCTCGTACTATAGATATGGACATGGTAAATGCGCAACAGGCTCGTAGAATCCTTGACCGTGTTGTGGGTTACAAACTCTCTCCACTTTTAGCATCAAAGATTCAAAAAGGGCTCTCAGGTGGTCGTGTACAATCTTCTACACTTAAACTTGTAGTAGATCGCGAACGCGAGATTAAAGCTTTTATACCTGAAGAGTATTGGACTATAGACACAGCGTTTAAGAAAAATATCGATGCAAATCTCATTGCCCATAAGGGTGACAAGATTACAAAGATGTCTATCAAAAACAAAGAGATGGCAACAGCTATTGAGAGTAGTGTTAAAGCAGATAATTTTGTTATAAGTAAAATAGAAACAAAAGAGCGTAAAAGCTCAACACCTCCACCATTTATGACATCAACACTTCAGCAAACTGCCTCATCTAAACTTGGATTTACTCCGAAAAAGACCATGATGGTAGCACAAGCACTCTATGAGGGTGTAAAAACACCAGATGGAACATCGGGGGTTATCACTTACATGAGAACCGATTCACTCAACCTTGCTAAAGAAGCGGTTGGAGCAGTTCGTGGCATTATAGAGAACCGTTTTGGCTCGAAGTATCTGCCAAAAGAGCCAAAAGTTTACACAAAAAAATCTAAGGGTGCACAAGAAGCGCATGAGGCTATTCGCCCAACTATGCTTCAGTTTACTCCAGAGGTTGCACAGAGCTTTTTAAAAGCAGATGAGATTAAACTCTACCGTCTTATTTATGAGCGTTTTATGGCTTGTCAGATGGAAGATGCAAGATTTGAGCAACAAAGTATCATCTTTAAAGGAGATGAAAATGAGTACCGTGCAAGTGGTAGAAAACTGATCTTCGATGGTTTTTATGCAGTAACAGGTGCAGAGGACAAAGACAAACTTCTTCCAACTCTTAAAGAGGGTGACAAAGCAGAGTTACAAAGTGTAAAACCTGAGCAACACTTTACAGAGCCACCATCTCGCTACTCTGAGGCAAGTCTTATCAAAAAACTTGAATCTGAAGGGGTTGGACGTCCTTCAACTTATGCACCAACCATTGCAACACTCTCAAACCGTACTTATGTAACCATTGAGAAAAAGCAAATTATCCCTACTGAGATCGCGTTTACTGTAACTGAAATTTTAGAGAAAAACTTTGCAAATATTGTAGACATTAACTTTACTGCAACCATGGAAGAAAAACTTGATGAAGTGAGTGATGGTAAAGTAGATTGGCAAAAACTTCTTTACGATTTTTATGTTCCGTTTATGAAACAGATTGAAGATGGAAAAGAGAACATTGTCAGTCTCAAACTCGCTAAACCACTTGGACGTACTTGTCCTAAATGTGGTGAGCATGAGCTTCTTCTTAGAAGTGGTCGTTTTGGTAATTTCATTGCTTGTAGTGGTTTCCCTAAATGTAAATACACAGAACAATGTGATGAAGAGGGAAATGCTGTAGAGAAAAAAGAGACAACAGCAGATGAGAAGTGTGAGAAATGTGGAAACGATATGGTGATTAAAAATGGTCGTAACGGTCAGTTTTTAGCATGTAGTAATTACCCAGATTGTAAGAACACAAAAAGCATCAATGTTGAAGAGAAAACAAGTGAAACGCCATGTCCTGATTGTGGTGGAACTATTAGCCTTAAAAATTCTCGCCGTGGTCCATTTTGGGGATGTAACAACTACCCTGAGTGTAAATTTATCTCTAAGTTTGAACCAACTACCATTAAATGTAAAGAGAAAGGGTGTAAAGGGGTTTTAGCTCCTCGTACTTATAGAAATAAAGAGGTATATGAGTGTGTTAAATGTAAAGCACGTACACCTCGCGAAGAGATAGACGAACAAAAATAATGAAAATTGGCATATTATCAGACACCCATTCTAAAGTAAAAAGAGCAAAAGCTTCGCTTGAACTTCTTTTAGAAAAAGGGGCTGAGTTTATCGTTCATGCTGGTGATATTGGAGAGAGAGAAACTCTCGAACTTCTTAAAAACTGTGGTAAACGCTATGTCGCTGTATATGGAAACAATGATGCCCATCTTGTTCAGTACCATAATGACTACAACCTTGTCCAAGAGCCTTTTTACTTTAAACTAGCAGATACAAAGTTTAAACTGATGCACCTTCCTTTTTATATGTCACCCGATGCTGAAGTTATTATATTTGGTCATACACATCAGTTTGAAGTGGAGATGAAAAAGGGGACACTCTTTTTAAACCCAGGGGAATCTTGTGCAAGAAACAAAGAGCTCTCTGAATGTGCAATGCTTGAGGTAAAAGATGATGAGTTTCTTGTCAGTTACTTCACAAAAAAGAAAAAAGAGACAGCTTTTAAAGTGAAAGAGTATCAATTTCCAAGGAAAAAACGATGAGTGAAAAGATATTTTTATGTTCTATTTGTAATATTAATAGTGGTACATGTTTAGAAGATTGTAAATTTTGCTCCCAAAGTGTTCGATACAAAGCAGATATAGAACGCTTTCAACACAAAGAGATAAAACTCATACAAGAAGAAGCAATAAACGCGAGAGATAATGGAGCATTGGGTTTTTGTCTTGTAACAGCAGATAAAGGGCTTAATGAGAAAACATTAGAGTTTGTATGCAATGTTGCAAAAGCTGTCCAAGAGGTAGCTCCAGAGTTGCGTTTAATCGCCTGTAACGGAACAGCAACACTTAAACAACTGCTTACTCTTAAAGAAGCAGGCATCAAAGCCTACAACCATAACTTAGAGACCAGTGAATCTTTTTATAAAGAGATATGTACCACGCACCCTTGGAGTGAACGCTATGAGACTTGTCAAAATGTAAATGAAGCAGGGATGGTTCTCATCACTGGTGGAATATTTGGACTTGGGGAAACGCAAGAAGATAGACTTAGTATGCTCAAATCTTTAGCATCACTCAACCCTACTTCTGTTCCTATCAATTTTTACCACCACAATGAAGCACTCTCCCTCGCTCCAAACCCTCTTAAAGTAGATGAAGCGCTCAATCTTATTAAACTCACACGAGAGATGATCCCTGATGCTGAGCGCATTATGGTTGCTGGGGGACGTGAGCTTATGTTTGGTGAACGCCAAAATGAGATATTTAACTATGGAGCAAACTCTATTGTTATAGGAAACTACCTTACAACAAGTGGTCGTGCTATGAATAAAGACTTAGATATGCTACAATCGCTTGGTTTAGAAGTTGCCAAAAAAGTAAACTAGGAGATCCTTGATGGGTGATAATGTTGTTCTAATTGTAACCCTTTCACTCATCATTATGTTCTCCCCTTTCTTTGCAAAAGGGTTGAAACTTCCTACCACTCCTATTGAGATTATACTTGGTTCAGTACTTGGTTATGTGGGATTTATCCATAGTGAACATCTTTTTGATATCGTTGCTGAGCTTGGATTTTTATACCTGATGTTTATTGCAGGAACAGAGATTAATCTTAAAAATGTTCTTAAGACCTCTCCAAGTTTAATGAAAAAAATCATCCTCTACCTTATCATACTATATGCTTTTTCCATTGCATTTTCAAGCTACTTTCATCTTGGAAAAATATTTATGGTACTTTTACCTCTTATCTCTGTTGGACTTGTCGCTTCGCTATCAAAAGAGTACGGAAAGACAGAGTGGCTTACTCTTTCTATGACAGCTGGTGGTATTGGTGAGGTTGTTAGTATTGGGATCTTAACTATTACATCAGCTGCTCTTGGGGAAGGGTTTGGCTTTGGACTTTTTAAAATCATCCTCTCTCTTCTTGCTTTTTTACTTTTTATGTTTGTCCTCTTTCGTGCTATGCAACTTCTCTTTTGGTGGTTTCCTAAAGTCTCCACAGCACTAATGCCGCATGAGGACAATAAGGAGCAAGATATACGACTCTCTATGGGGATCTTTTTCCTTCTCGTTGGTGCAATGCTTTACTTACACCTTGAGCTTGCCTTTGGAGCCTTCTTAGCTGGTATATTTATCCCAACATTTTTTGAGCATAAACATGAACTTCCAGAGAAACTTGCCTCTTTTGGATTTGGATTTCTGATCCCTATATTTTTCATCCATATTGGAAGCTCTTTTGATCTTGATGCACTTAGTATGCATGGTCTTATCTCAAAAGCACTCATTATTGCACTCATTATGATTGCTATGCGTGTTGTAGCTTCTTTGGTGTTTATCAAAGAGTTAGGGTTTCAAGATGCCATACTGATGGGTCTTTCACACTCTATGCCTCTTACCCTACTGATCGCAATGGCTACACTTGCATTTAGTGCTAACTCCATTGATCAACTTCACTATTATGCCTTTATCTTAGCAGCCCTCTTTCAAGTTATAAGTGTTATGATCGTGATTAAACTTATAAACAATCGTAAAATATCTAAGGAGTCCTCATGAGTCGGTCTATTCTTTTACAACTCGCTCGTGACTCTATCAGTGAAGTTTTGCAAGCCAAAAGACTCATCGATAAAAAAAACCTACTCGAACAACACCCACTCCTTGCACAAAATATCAAAACAACAATAAAAATCTACCTTGATAATGAACTTTACTCTAGCTGTTCAGGGACAGAGACCCATTCCCTTTTAGACAACATCATATATTGTGCAAAAAAAGCTCTCTTTGAATCTCCTAATGTAACACCACTTACCCTCTCTCAATACCTCCATTCCCAACTAGAGATTACACTATTTCATGATAATGAAGTTATGACAGAAAAAGACGAAGCACTTTTTATATACTCGTAACAATTACATAATGTTCTTTATAGAGCTAGTGCAAGACTAGACTCTCTAAACTATTTACAAATTTGGCAACCACCCTTAATATAACAAGCGATTGCATACCCATGGTTGAGACCAAGGGCGATACTTCCCCCACTCTCTTGAGTAATATCTCCAGCAACAAAAAGACCTTTGATGTTTGTTTCATAATTTTCATCATGTACAGGTTTGCCATCTTTTTCTTCGATCCCAGAACTTGCTAAGAATGAAGATGGTGTTGTCCCACCAATAGCATAGATGACTCTATCAAAAGTTTGTGGTTCCACTTCATTAAAAAGAACCTTGACTCTCCCCTCATCATCTTCAAGTCCATCAATATTAACACCAAGAATAGGGGTTACCTCTTTATGCATAATGGCATTGGCTATATCTCTTTGGTTTGTTGGATTTGCACGACGGAATGTTTCACGTCTATAGCAGATAGAAACATCATTTTTCTCTCTTAGATCTACCGCATACTCCACAGCAGAGTCTCCTCCACCAACAACAAGAATTTTTTCACCCTCGCTACAACCATCAAGTGTGTAACCCACTTTTTTTCTTATGCTTGGTGGGATTTTATAGCTTGGTTTATTTGGTTTTCCCATACGCCCTATTGTCACCACCACATTTTGAGCCTTGATGCTTTTTCCTGCCATGAAAACTTCAAAAGTACCATCCTCTTTTTTCTCTATAGATTGTACCTCTACATGTGTTTGCAGTTCCACAGAATGGTTTTGAAGTATCTCATCAAAAAAATCAAGTGTAGACTCTTTTGTGCCATCTACAAAATAGATACGACCATCAAGTTCAACTTTTTGCCCTTTCCAATCCACATCAACCCGTTTATTGTCTTTATAATATTTTCGTATTGTTGAGTTGTGATTTTCATCTTTTTCTAAAAGTACAATATTTCTCACACCTTGAAGATAACTCTCAACTGCAGTTGCAATTCCAGCTGGACCAGCACCTACAATTGCTAATTCATACATTTCACTCATATATAAGCCTTTATAGTTAAGTAAGAAAAGTTTATCATAAATTATTGTTAATATTGTATACTTTGCTTATGTATTATGTAATAAAGAAACAGGTAAATAAACCAGGCTCAATGTTTATGGGTTTTGCAGTCCCTAAATATATTGCTTCAAAAAAGAATGAAAATGTTATATTTTTATTTCAAAAAGATGGTAAAGTGATAAGAAAATGGGTAAAACTAGAAGAGATCATCTTACTTACTGATGACAAAGAGTACTATTTAAAAGTGATGGAACAGTTTAAACAAGTTGAAGAGCAACAACAAAAACTTGTTGATGATGCACATAAACAGCTTGAAGATTCTATGACAAATTTTGTTGAAACTATGAATGCTCAAATTCATGATTATGAAGAGATTCGGGACAATGATGATGTCCCTTGTATCTTAAAAGGTCTCTAGCCTAATTTATCTGGAAATGTAGTCATAAACTTTTGGATTTTAGGAGCTATAACTACCTGACAATACCCTTGTGTAGAGTTTTGTTTATAGTAGTTTTGATGATATGCTTCTGCTGGATACACCGCAGGTAATGGGCTTACTTCTGTAACTATGTTTTGTGAAAACTTCTCTTGATGTTTTGTGATAGAATTTTGAATAATAGCACACTCTTCATCATTGCCATAGTAGATTACTGAACGGTACTGTGTTCCCTTATCAGCACCTTGCTGATTTAATGTAGTTGGATCATGAATCACAAAAAAGATATCTAGAAGTTCATCGAGAGTGACAATCTCATTATCGTATGTGATATCTACAACCTCAGCATGCCCTGTAGCACCTGTACAGATATTTTCATATGTTGGGTTTGGACGAAGCCCACCAGCATAAGCACTGATTGCAGAACTTACCCCTTTAACATCACTAAAAACTGCTTCTACACACCAGAAACATCCACCACCTAAAACTAATCTTGCTTTACCCATTATGAGCCTTTAAAATGTATTTGAAATGTCCTATTATTACACAAAACACTTTTGAATCTTTCTAGAAAAATCTTTATATTTTAAAATTAAGTTTTCTTATATAAAAACACTCTATAATTTAACATTAGTCTCAAGGGGAAACATAATGACACAAAAAATTTTATCTCTATCAATCTTTCTTTCACTGCTACTCAATGCAACAACTGTTGATATCAAAATTCCAGAGGTACCTGAGGTACCAAAAGTAGAAGCTGTTGTACCTCAGATCAAAGTGCATAACAGTGGTTCATATAAAACAAATGAACAAATTTTAGAAGAGTTTACAAAAGAAAAAGAGGTGAAGTTTAGTAATCATGTTGCTCCTTACCTTGTAGAAGACACAACAAGTTCTGCTAATACAGATACAACAACTCAAGTTGGTGATATTAAAAATGGAAGAGTTAGTGCCTACTTACATGCACCACTACTCAGTAAAAGTGATGTTGTTGCTAAACTTAAAAGTGCTGGATTTACTATCTTAACTACTTACAAGGTAGACAAAAAAGGGTATGCTACTTCCATTGTATTTACCAATAAAGCACTTATAAAAGCTGCCTCAAAATCAAATAAAGGCTTTGCATCTGCTCTCCATATCACCGTTGATAAGAAAGATAAACTTATTAGTATCACAAACCCTATCTACCTTTTAGGTGCCTTTTTACAAGATGGCTACGATAAAACACTTGCACAAAAAACACTTCAAACACTTCGAGATACTTTTAGTGATCTAAAAAACTCTGATGAGATGATGAAATTTCGTATCTTAAAGCACTATCAGTTTATGAGTGGAATGCCAAAATATGAAGATATGCAAACAATTAAAAAAGCTCCTACTGCTACACTTTTAGCAAAAGCAAAAAAATCTAAAAAGTTTGTGTATCAAATAGATCTTCTTAATGGTGCTCACATTGTTGGAGTAAAACTTGGTAAACGTACAAGTAAATTCATCAAAAAAATTGGCTATAAAAATGCAGGACTTCTTCCATACCCTGTACTTCTAGAAAATGGTGAAGCAAAGATACTTGATCCAAAATACTACATAGCAATTATGTACCCAATGTTAAAGATGTCTCAGTTTATGACTATTGCTACAGTTCCTGGTGCCATCAACAAAGATATAGATAGAATTTTTCGCTAACTATGCCTCGTATTGATAATGAAAAGTTTTATATCTCTGCCATTGAGAAACATGGCACCACTGCTCGTGGTGTCAACTGGGCAAGTAAAGCTAATCAAACCCTACGTTTTAAAACACTCCTAGAGCTTTTACCTCAAGATCTAAGCCCTTGTAGCCTTGTTGATGCAGGGTGTGGTTTTGGAGATTTTTACCTCTACTTAGAAAAAAAGAAAAAACTTCCAAAAAAATATATAGGAATTGATTCTTTAAGTGAGATGTTCTCCATAGCATCCAACAATACAGCTCAAGAGATACTCATCGCAGATATCACCTCAGCACCACTCCCTGTAGAGGATTATTATGTTTGTAGTGGAGCACTCAATACCCTTACAAAATACGAGAGCATAGCTTTTATACAAAACTGCTATAATTCTTCTAAAATTGGCTTTATCTTTAATGCCCTGCATGGGGATAAAGAGAGCCAAACATATAACTATCTTACAAAAGATGAGATACAAACCATAGCCGATACTCTTGGTGTACAAAAGATTATGTATAAGGAGGGCTATTTAGAGGATGATATAACAGTGGGATTTTTTAGATAATGTGTGCTATTTTTGGAATCATTGGCGAGTATGAAGAGAAGCAAGCCAAAAATGCCCTGAGTAAACTCACCCATCGTGGACCTGACTACTGTGGTATCATTCAAGAGGAGAGACTCTTCTTTGCCCATCAGCGTTTAAGTATTCAAGATACTGACAAACGCAGCCATCAACCCCTCAAACACAAACAGATTCTCCTCTCTTTTAATGGGGAGATTTACAACTTCCAAGAGCTTAAAAAAGAGCTTGACTTCCCTTTTGAGACACAAAGCGATACCGAAGTGATCATCGCCGCTTATCTTCGTTGGGGTGTGGCGTTTGTAGAGCATCTTCGTGGTATGTTTGCCATCGCCTTACTTGATGGAGACAAACTTTACCTCTTTCGAGACAGACTCGGAAAAAAGCCCCTCTTTTTTATGAACGACTCTGCTTTTAGATTTAGCTCAGAACTCAAAGCACTCACCCCATTTCTCAAACAAAAAAAGCTCAACAACGATGCTCTTTTGAGTTATCTCTCCTTTTTAAGTCCCACTCCACCTTACACTTTTTTTCAAGGTATCTCAAAACTTGGAGCTGGAGAATATCTCTGTTTTACACAGGGAAACTACACACTTAAACGCCACTACAATCTTTTAGATGCAGAGGTAAATCTTATTAGCTCAGAAGAAGAGGCTCTCAAACAACTTGAGCAGACACTTCAAGAGTCTATAGAACTGCGTTTAAATGCCGATGTTCCCATAGCTTCTCTACTCTCAGGGGGCATAGACTCTGCAACTATCAATTACTATGCCAAAAAGATGGGGAAACAGCTTCCTAGCTATACCCTTGGCTACAAGGAGTTTGCTAAGTATGATGAGAGAGTAAATGCCACAGAGAGTGCTTCACTACTAGGGATACAAAACACCCAAGTGGAGATAGACCAAAACAGCTTTATTGAAGCAACTCATAAAGTCTTTGATACCATTGATGAGCCCCTCAACGATCCCGCAGCCATTCCCCTCTACCTTCTTTTTGAGCAGATAAAAAAAGATGGCTATAAAGTAGTGATGAGTGGAGAGGGAAGCGATGAACTCTTTTTAGGCTACAGACAATACTTCGAATACCTCGATATTGAACAGGCGAAAAATCTTAGCCATAAAAACTGGCTCAAAAAATACTTTCGCTCAAACTTCTCTATGAACAGAGAGTGGGAGTGGTACAAACGTGTTTTTGATGACACACTCCTCTTTCGTACCTCAGGTGATAAATTTACAGACTTACAAAAAAATCTTCTAATGAAAAGAAATGTACGAGACAATGAATCACTTAAATACCTTCAGCCCTACAGAGAACTTTTTGAGCACTCTTCCCATAGCGATGAGAGTATCTGGTACAGTTTTATAGATTTACATCTCTTTCAAGCAGAGCATTTTCTCACAAAACTAGACCGCGTTTCAATGGCTCACTCCATAGAATCACGTACCCCTTTTTTAGACCATAAACTTGCCTCCTTAGTATTTAGTATAGACCCAAAACTTCGTTACAGAGATGGTGTCACAAAATCACTTTTAAAAAAAATCATGTCAGACAAAATCGATACTAAAATCTTACAAAGAAAGAAAAAAGGTTTTTCTAATCCTTACATGGAGTATCTTATAGCCTCAAATGAGATTGCATTGATTAAAGAGGTGAACAAAGAGACAGGGATGTTTCAAGAGGATGAACTTGACAACTACATCAACAAAGCAGCAAGTGGCAGTTTCAAACAGCATATATGGGGGCTTTATGTCCTCTCTTACTGGATAAAAAAAGAGCTACTGTGAGAGCACATCTAAGCGAAAACTATTTTACCTACCTTATGCTTCTGGCAATGCTTCTTTGGGGTGGTGGATGGACTGCTCTTAAAATCCTTACCTATGAGCTTCCTATGGATGTGATTATATTTTGGCGTTTTTTCTTTATGAGCCTCTCTTTTTTACCTATACTTTACTTTTTTAAAAAGCCTTTAGTACTCACTAAAGAGAGTGTAAAATATGTGGCAGGAAGCTCTATACTGAACATCGCGTTTATGGTTTCCTCTTTTATGGGGATAAAGTATGGTTTAGCTGGAGCTGGAAGTGTCATCATCACCACCTTTAGTCCCATTATGACCTTTATCTTAGTAGCTGTACTTTTTAGAAAACATCTACAACTCAAACAATATATAGGGCTTTTTTTAGGGCTTGTTGGTGGATATATACTACTTGAGTTAAACAACCCCAGCCTCTTTTTCAACTCCTCAAATATCTATTTTTTACTCTGTGCGACTATCTGGGCAGGAGTGACGGTACTCTCACAACACTCTCAAAAGCATATACACCCTATCCATTATAGTTTTCTTATCTCTGTTGTTGCCACTCTGGCTACTTTTTTCTATGCTTATGATACCGATTTGATGGCAGTCTTTTCTCAGGGTATCGCGTTTTGGATAGCAATGATCTATCTTGCTGTTTTAGGACAAACTGTGGCTACAACCATCTTTTTTGTAGCCAGTGGAAAACTTGGAAGTCAAAAAACAAGCTCATTTATGTTCTTAGTTCCAGTTTTTGCTTTAGGATCTGCTTGGCTTATACTCAATGAGCCTTTACAACTCCATATTTTAGTTGGTGGTGGGGTGAGTATGCTCGCAGTATATTTTATAAATAAAAAAGACAATTGACGATTAAAATACATCTTTAAAGTATTTTTAACATCAATTCATGTATGATTTGCCTAATAAAATTTAATATTGAGGGTGTCAGATGAAAAAAGTACTAATTTTAGGTGGTGGATTTGCAGGAGTGGATGCGGCTACACATCTAAGAAAAATGGATTACGATGTAACACTTGTTAGTGATAGGGAGTATTTTTATATCTATCCTACATCTATCTGGGTACCAACTCATGAGAGCGAATTTAAAGATGTTTGTCTCGACCTCAAAGAGCTCCAAGAAGCACATAAATTTGAACTGCTTATTGATACTGTTGATGAGATCAGTAAAGCTCAAAATAGTGTAAAACTCTCAAGCGGTAAAGTGATTGATGATTATGATTACCTTATCATAGCGATGGGTGCTTCTAAGATGAAACCTAAGGGTGTTGAGAACACTCTTTCTATCTGTGGAGCTCCAGAGCAAGCTTTAGAGATTCGTGATGCTCTTGATGCTCTTGTGGCTAAGGGAAGTGGTAAGATCGCTATGGGCTTTGGCGGAAATCCAAATGATAGTTCTGCAGTTCGTGGTGGTCCTGGGTTTGAGCTCCTTTTCAATGTTCACAATATGCTTAAGAAAAAAGGGATTAGAGACAACTTTGAACTTACTTTCTTTGCACCTATGGCTGAACCTGGAAAACGTATGGGTCCACAAGCTCTTAAAATGATGGATGTTTTCTTTTCAAAACTAAATATCAACAAACACTTTGGAAAAAAGATTATCAACTTTGAAAAAGATGGTATTGTTTTTGAAGATGATAGTAAACTTGAAGCTGATTTTACGATGTTTATCCCTGCTGGAGATGGTCATGATGTTATCAAAAACTCAGACCTTCCAACCAATGCCGCTGGATTTATTAAAACAGATGATTTTTCTTGTGTCTTAAATGAAGATGGCAGTATGAGTAATATCTATGCTATTGGAGATGTTGCTGCCCTTGAGGGTTATGACTGGCGTGCAAAGCAGGGACATATTGCAGAAGTTATGGCAAAAAATGCTGCACATAACATTGAGCAACGTGACTGTGGAGGTAGTGATTTTAAAGGGTATGAGCATCATCTAAACATCTTATGTGTTATGGATAGCGGAGATGGTGCTGCCTTTGTTTATCGTGATGAAAAACGTGCATTTATGATCCCTATGCCTATCATTGGTCATTGGTTGAAAAAAGGTTGGGGAAGTTACTGTCGCTACTCAAAACTAGGCAAAATACCAAGAATACCAGGGATGTAAATCCCTACTTCTTGATCTACTTCTTGATGTAGTTGCTTATGAGTCTTCTTTTGCTTTTCTTTTGAGTTTCATCTTACGTTTTGCAAGTTCTCTCATATCTTCAGTAGTATCACTCTCATCCATAATCTCAACACCCAAGATAGTCTCAACACAATCTTCAAGAGTGATAATTCCATCTGTTTGATCATAATTGTCTGTTACTAAAAACATATGCTCTTTTTTCGATATAAACAGATCGAGTGCCTTACTTACAGGGATATTTTCATTGATAGAGAACATCTCTTTTTTCACCTCTTTTAAAGGTACACTATCGTCAATTAATGCTTGTTTAAATATCTTTTTTGTAAGCACAATTCCCGTTATATCTTCAATAGAATCTTTATACACAGGAATACGTGAAAATTTAAAAATTGCTTCTTGTGTAGCGATAACATCTTTGATACTCATAGATTCATCAAGTGCAAAAACAACGGAACGTGGTGTAAGTACTTCACACACTTTAATGTTGTCAAGATTAAGAATATTTTCTATAACATCAGACTCTTGCTCATCTATAATCCCCTCATCTTCACTCATCAACATACTCTCTAAGAGTTCCTCTTTTGTAAGAGAGTGAGAGTCAGTTTTACCTTTACTAATCTTATTTGTCACCGCTAAGGTTGTTAAGATAATAGGGTATGTCATCCATATAAAAATACGAATAAAATGAGCAGCGATAGGAGCAAGTTGCTTCCAATAGATCGCTCCTATAGTCTTAGGGATAATCTCAGAGAGAAATAAAATCGCAAAAGTCAAAATAATTGATACAGCTACAACAGCATCATTCCCAAAAACAATGCTTGCCTGTGCACCAACTGCTGCTGCACCTAAAGTGTTTGCGATAGTATTAAGGATAAGAATAGAAGCTATTGATTTATTGATGTTTTCTTTATGTGAACGTAGAAGAGTTCCAACAGATGGTCTCTCCTTCTCTAATACAGCCACATAAGACATATTGACAGATAAGAGCACTGATTCTAAAACAGAACACACAAAAGAGATCCCTACCGAGAGTAGAAAAAATAATATTAACAAGTCCAATTTTTACAAATTCCTTATAGTAAAATATAGGTCGCTAAACCTAAAAAGCTAAAAAAGCCTACAACATCTGTTACTGTTGTTAAGATAACAGTACTTCCAATTGCAGGGTCTACATCAAGTTTTTTCAAAAAGAGTGGAATTACCGCTCCAAAAAAACCTGCCATTAAAAGGTTAATCACCATAGATAGCGCAATAACCACTCCCAAAAGAGGTGTCTTAAACCAAAGTGCTGCAATAATTCCTATGATTATAGCGAATAAAAAGCCATTGCCCAAAGAGATAAGCACCTCTTTTTTTATAATCCTCATTGCATCTCCCTGAGAGATATCACCAAGGGCGAGTTGACGCACAACAACAGTAAGAGATTGTGTACCGGCATTACCACCCATAGAAGCGACTATGGGCATTAAAATAGCAAGTGCCACCATCTGATCAAGAGTATCAGAAAAGAGTCCAATAACAAGAGAAGCTGCTATTGCTGTAAAAAGATTTAATCCTAACCATGTAGCACGTTTACGCCCTGCATTGATAATCTCATCATCCTCTTCCGCTTCATCATCAACACCAGCAAGATTATACATCTGCTCTGTTGCATGTTCATTGATGATATCATAGATATCATCTGAGGTGATACGACCAAGTAAAACGCCATAAGAGTTCACAATAGCTAAAACAGATAGGTCATACTCTTCAAATATATGCACAACCTCTTTGATATCGTCTATATCTGTTGCTTTTATTGGTTCAAAATTCTCATCGCTATTTTCTATATTTTCAATAATTGATTTTGAAAAATCAAATATCAAGAGATCATCTAAACCAACTGCATATTTGAGTTTTTTATCTTTATCTGTAATAAAAAGGTTTTGAACATTTTCAACCTCGTTTTCTTTACGTAAACGAGCAAATCTTTTAATGACATCTTGAACAATCTCATCTTTTTCAGCAGTAAAAAGTTCAAGCTGCATATGTGCACCAGCTTGGTTCTCATCATATGTTTTAAGTTTATTGATCTCCTCTTGATCATCTTCGTGAAGATTATCAAAAACTTGTGAGGCAACCTCTTCATTAAGATCTTCAAGCTCCTGCATAAACTCAGCTTGGTCATCAGATTCAAGTTCAGTAACTGCATGGGAGAGTTCATCTACACTAAGACTTTCAACAACATCATCAAAATATCTATCTGGAAGTGCAAGTGCAACATCCCCTACTAAATTTTTTGGAACAAGTTTAATCGCAGCAGAAAACTCATCATCATCTAGTTTTTTTAAAATTTTAACAATATCGCTAGGGTGCATCTCACTCATTTCGTGAGCTGCTAAGTATTCTCGTAGTTGATTCATAGGCGCAATTATATCAAATAAATATTACTTTATAGTAAGAGTGATTTTTTTCTATTATCTATAAGGCTTATCTTTTCAAGTAGCGTTTATGAAAGTCTTTATCTTTAAGTCCATTTTTAATTTTTTCATCTTTCCAGATTAAAATTGTTTCTTTATCATTTTGAACATTTTTCATATCTATCTTACCTATTCTATAGACATCGCCAAAATTTTTGTAGTTTGAAAACTCTGCAATTTTAAGAAGTTCATGTTTTCTATCAAAGTATTCGATTTTTTGTGCTAAAAAGGTTTTAGCATCTATGTATGTAATGAGTTTTGTATAGCCTGAGTATTTTGAGACAGGTTTTGATACAATCATATAAGTACCATTTTTCTCTTGTGCTTGTTTCTCTTCGTAGATATATTTTTTTACATTAAAAGCACTCAGATCTTCATAAGAGAATTCACTCCCCATAAAAGAACCCGATTTGTTTTTTGAAGCGATACGTTTAACACGTTTAAGAGCAGGAAGATAAAGCCATTGATCATCATCTTTATCAACATGCTCATAGTTAAGAAACTTTGTTCCTCTTACATCCGCAGGTGTTAAAAACTCCATTAAAGATTTATCTTCATCCTTGCCCTCAAGAACTTTCATCTTCATTGTTCTTACTTTTTTTTGCCCATTTGCATTGATTAGAGTCATCTCCATATTGGAGATAGAATCTTGAAATCCACTCATAGCATCTTCACTCTTTTGAGCTACCTCTTGGTAACTTAGAGCAAAAAGATTACAGATAAGAACTAGTGTAACTACAATATATTTCATTTTATGCCTTTAATTATTTATTTTGTAGCTCATTTGTTAGATCTACATAAACCTTAGCATACATCCCTGGAAAAATCATCTCATTTGTTTTTTCAAAATGTACTCTAATTTTAAAAGTATGTGCCATAGGGTTTGCACTTGGTACAATCGCTTTGATGTATCCTGATGCTCTATAACTTAAAGATGGTATCTTAATCGTTACAACTTTTTTCTGTCGTACATATTTCAAATCAGACTCAGCAACCTCTGCTTCAATCTCAAGATGATCCATATCTACAATAATCATAGTCAGCATCCCCGGAGCCACCATATCTCCAACACGAATACGCTTATCTACGATAATACCATTGTTTGGAGCTTTTACTTTCAGGTAACCGGCAACTGTTGCGAACTGCTTTGTCTTTTCACTTGCTTGTTTGACCATCACTTGTGCAGACTCTAAAGAGGCTGAAACATTATCTATACTATCAGCCATATCTTCCATCTCATAACGAAAGTTCTTTTTAGACATCATCTTTCTATCACGTTTGAGTCTTGTTTTGCGTTTTTTAAAGACATTTAATCTTGTTTGATATACATCCACCATAAGCTTTGCTTGCTCAAGTGCTAAATCAGCTTGAGATTCTAAAATATCAAACTCTGCTGACTCTAATTCAAAAAGAGTCTCCTCGCGTTCTACTCTATCGCCAACTTCAAAGTTTACCTTTTTGATATAGCCCATATAACGAGCAGGTATCATTTTTTGGTTGTTTGAGATGACAGTTCCGGTAAGAACAAGTTCTGCACTATATAAAGATGTAAATGCTATAAGAAAAAATAGTATATATTTTTTAACCATCTCTTTTACCAGTTACGCATTTCTCTATGACACTTCATACACTGTCCCATAATTTTAGTATATGCTTGTACAGCCTGTGCCGGATCACCTGCTTTAAAGCGTTGTAAGATAGTTAAAGACTTTTGGTTAATCTTTTTTACAATTTTATTTGACATCTGAATCTTTTTATTCATATATCTATTCATAGCATCTTTCTCTTCTACCTCTTCTAATGGAGGCTTTACACGAACGATTGCATCTGCAAGTTTCGACACACCTGCTTCAACTGTATCGTAGTTATTATAGAAGAATCCACTTTGGATAATATTCATAGCCTGTGCCATTTCATTCATATCATAGATACGGTCCTCTTTTGTATATGGCTTTGCCATTGCTAGTGAACTTATCATTACTATGAGTACTAAAATCTTTTTCATATGCTTCCCTTTTATATTGTGAAATATGAAGTATTATATCAAAAAATAATACAAATATGTAGAGTAAGATAAAAAAAAGTGATATTTTAAAAACAAAAACTGTTAAGTGTGATATTTTAAAACATTATATTAACTTATTAGAAATAATTATGCTATTTAAGTTTAGGTTTAGGTTTAGAGGGTTATAGTTTTTATAGTTTAAATTTAACACAGGGGAAATAAATGACAAAAAAATTAGTAATAAGCACAGTAGCGGCACTGGCATTAACTACAAGTTTATCTGCAGATTTTAGTTTTGGAGATATGTTCAAAGATATGAAAGATGGTATGACATCTATGAGTAAAGATGCTAAAGAGGCTAGCCAATCTGCTGTTGAAGGTGGAGTTGAAGTTTCTAAAAGTGGTGAGAGAACAGTAACTAATGTTAGTCACGATGCAAAAGATTCAGCTGTTAAAGTATCAGATGATCTTAAAACAAGTGAAGTTGCTACTGTAAAAAGTGGTTCAGATACAACAACTGGTGTATCTAGAGATTTAAGAGATTCTACTGTTGAGATTGCAGAAGACTCTAAAGATTCAATCAGTAATACAACGAGAGACTTTAAAGATAGCTCAACAATGGCTACAAAAGATTTTAAAGACTCAACTGTTGCAGTTTCTCATGATGTAAACGATGCAGCGAAAACTACATCTAACAATATGAATGATTCTACTAAGACAGTTTCTAACGATTTAAGAGATTCATCTAACACTGCTACAAACAATGCAAATGATTCTACTAAAACAATCTCAAACAACATAGATGACAGTACAAAAACTGTTTCAAATGACTTAAGAGATTCATCTAACACTGCTACAAATAATGCGAACGATTCAACAAAGTCAGTTTCAAATAACATCAATTCTGATGATTATAAAGAGTACTTAAAACTTAAAGCAAAATACGAAAGTAAAAAACTTTAATCTTTAGCTCTTTTTCCTAAACGATATGCACTCTTGCATATCGT
>JAMORK010000002.1 GCA_027063645.1 Sulfurimonas sp. | reverse complement strand
AGTCAGTTTCAAATAACATCAATTCTGATGATTATAAAGAGTACTTAAAACTTAAAGCAAAATACGAAAGTAAAAAACTTTAATCTTTAGCTCTTTTTCCTAAACGATATGCACTCTTGCATATCGTTTTCTTTAAAAAAATGTTTTAATACTAAATGTGATACATCTGTAATCGAAAGCTTATCTGTTTGAATTACAAGTTCATTTTCATATTTAATGCAAGTAGTATATCTACGATGTTGATGTTTTACTATTTGAGGATAAAATCTTGTTTTATTTCTTCGTAATGCTGTTTTAACAGAACAATCCAACCAGATAAAAGATAAAGATGTGTCATAAATACCATCCAAAATCTCTGCACCATTCAAAAGATACTCAACATGCTGTTTTTCACATAATACTTCTGCAACAATAACATGATATCCATCTCTCAAAGCCTTTTTCGCTTGTATACCAGCTTCTGCAAAATCAATTTTAGGATTACATATTTCTGTTGTTCCATATTTTTCTTTTTTTATATCATCAATTTCTATAACTATAAGTTTATCTACATAGGTTTGTAAAGTTAGTGCAACTGAACTTTTTCCAGCACCCATTGCCCCTCGAAGTAATAATAAACTTGACATCAAATCCCTTGTGCTACATAATATTTAATTTTAATGCTTAATTATAGCAATAAAAAACTTTAATCTACAGGGATTGGATTGCCATGGTGTACCTCAGGTGCTATAGCATCTACATCCATATGTGCTTCGTTGATACCTTCACCCTCTTCACACTTTACAGCACCATTTGCAGGGCATATAGCCTCTGTTTTTGCCATCAGTACTGGTATATAAAAGAGTGATACTAAAGTAGAAGCTATACTACCAAAGATAAGTGCAATACCTAAACCACCAAAGATAGGGTCAGTTGCAAGTAATAGTGAACCCAATATAATGGCTACTGCTGTTAAAAGGATAGGTTTAGCACGGGTTGCTGTTGATATTGCAATAGCACGATTTTTTTCTATACCACTCTCTATAAGAGATTTTGTAAAATCTATAAGAAGTAAAGAACTTCTTGCACTAATCCCCATTAAAGAGATAAATCCAATAAGAGAGGTTGCCGTAAGATAAAAATGTACTCCAGTAAGCCATAAAGCAATAAGGTCAGTGATGTAGTGGCCTATAATAACACCAATGATAGATAAAAAACTTCCAACAAGAACAATGCCACTTAAAGCAAAAGATTTATAGTATACAACCATAAGTAGAAACATCAATACTAATGCTGCAATAAATGCCCCACCAAGATCTCTGAAGGTGTCAAGAGAAACTTTCATCTCCCCATCCCATCGAACAAGTACTTTTTCCCCTGTTACTTTATGCACAAGTGCAAGGTCAAACATATAAGTACTTGCTCCAGTTAATCTCTCTACATCAAAATCTTTCTCTAGCTTTGTTATCATCAACTCTCTTGCATCCATTAAAGGATACACTTGAGAGACTAAATCACACTCTGCTGTTACCGAAACCATATTACGCATATTTTTCTTAAAAATTGTTGGATTTGCTACGATGGGGTGAATATCTATCACCTCTTTTACAGGCACCATTATCCCCTGTTTATTTAAAAGTTTTAAACGTGAGAGTTTTAACTCTAAGTCCTCTTTATTTCCATGTTCAAGTGTTCTTGTTTCTTTATCCAAAGATACATAAATAGGGATCTGATCTTGTTGTAATACTGAGTTTTTTGTCGCAACTACATTCCCTTTAAATGCAAGGTATAAGATATTACTCACCTGTTCTACTGAAAGACTTGAACTTATAATCTTTTCAACATTAGGGATAATCTCATACTTCTCATACACATCATCTTGCATCACATCTATATCTACCAAGCCCTCTGTCTCTGCGAGAGATTCTTTAACTATCTTAGATGTTTGGCGTAAAAGAAGAGAGTTTTTTCCATAAAGGTTTACAACAATAGTTGCAAATGTTGGTGGACCAGATGGCATCTCAACAAAACGTACCGTTGTTCCCTTGTAAAGATTTTCACAACTCTTTTGAACAATAGGTCGAAGACGATGCACCATCATAAAAGAGGGTTCCTCACGATGATGCTTATCCGTTAGGTTAATAACTATCTCCGCCTGATTTTTGAGTGCTTTAAATGCACTCCCTTTTACTAGACCTGCATAATCGAGTGGAGCACCTTGACCTAAAAACATCTCCATATTTTTAATCTCTTTTTCTCCCCTCATTATATTGGCAACACACTCTACCACCTCTTTGGTTTGATTCATAGTTGAGTTTGTTGCAGTATCTACATAGATACTAAAGGTGTTTGCACTTTTTCCCGGAAGCATCTTGGCTAAAACTATCTTCGTTGGAATCATTGCTACTGCAAATATTAAAAAACCTAAAACGATAAAGCCAACTTTTCTTTGCTTCTTTTTAGAGCTAACTATATTATATATTCTATCTTCAAAATCCATTAATGGGTTCCTTTAGTGCGTTTAATCAGTTTTTTTGCTAAATATGGGGCAAAAACATAGGCTACAAAGAGGGATACCCCTAGTGCAACAGGAACATTAAGAGGGATAGGTAACATAAATTGCCCCATCATCCCACCAACAAATGCCATAGGTATCATTGTAAGCATAATTGCTATTGTTGCGATATTTGTTGATGGCCCAATCTCATCTGTTGCTTCTATAATGATCTCATCAAAAGTTTGATTTTGCGTTTCTTTGAGATGCATCCTTCTATGGATATTTTCAATAACAATAATAGCATCATCAACAATCAGACCCAGGGAGAGTAAAAAGGCAAAGAGAGTGATACGATTAATCGTCTGATCAGTCATAAACGCGATAAAAAGTGTTGCAGCCAAGATCATTGGTACAGCAATAGTTACAACCAATGACTCACGCCAACCTAAAAATGGAATCAAAATTAAAGCGATAATACCAATAGTTAATACAAGATGATGGACAAGTTCATTTACTGCCTCATTTGCTCTCTCTCCATAGTTACGAGTTACAATATAACCAAGTCCATTTTTTTCTAAGGCTTCGGCATTCTCTTCTAAGTTCTCCATCACCTTTTGGGCAAGCTCAACAGCATTTGTTCCTTTAAGCTTTGAGATCTCTAAAGTTACCTGATCTTTCGTCTGTGAAAGCTCTGGTTCCCCATCTGCCTTATATGATATAAGTGCCTCTTTGTAGTTTTGGATATCATAATAATATTCTACATTTGCAATATCTTTTAAGTAGATAAGTGAACCCATATACTTAGCAATAATCAAATTCTTCAAGTCATCAACAGAGTTAATCGCGTTTTTCACTCCAAATACTATAAGTCTATTGTCCTTGGTAGGTAGATCTATCTCTGGGGCATTTTTTGCAATTGCTTGAATCGACTGAACCACCTGTCCTATACTTATATGATAAGCAGAGAGTTTATCTAAGTCAAGTAAAACATTAAACTGTGGTTTTTTAGCACCTTTAAGGTTTGTCTTGGATATATCTTGAATCGCATTGATCTCTTGTTGTATATCTTTTATCTGCTTATAGAGGTAGATATGGTCTATCCCCTTCTCCTCTTTTTTATAAAATGCCACAGTTACAATAGGCACATCTATATCTATATCAAAAGGTTTCACAATTGGCATCATCGTTCCACCCGGAAGTGAGTCCATATTTTGCATCACCTTATCATATAGTTTTAGATTTGAACTTTCTCTATCTTCCCCTATCTTGTACTGAACATTGAGCATCCCCACATTATGCATCGCTGTAGAGTAGATATCTTTAATACCCTTGATCTCACTTAAACGCCGTTCAAGAGGTTTGAGCACTGCATTATCTATCTCATCAGGTGATGCCCCTGGCATTGGAACGATGATAGAACCACCACTCACTGCAATCTGAGGGTCTTCCTCACGTGGCATTACTTCTAAAGAGATATATCCCAAAGAGAGAATAGCAAAAGCTAAAATGGCAGTAAGTGGATTGTTTAAAAATCCCTTAGAGAGATGGCCGGCTATATTTTTAATTTTATATTTTTTTTGATTCATTATATTCCTAAATATTCACTATATGCACGAGTTAAACCCACTACTATAGCTTTTATATCTTTTTCTTGAAGTAGCTTCTCTTCTAAGTCTTCAGGCAATGCCTGCATAAACTTATCACCTTTTTTACTCAGACCAAGTCGGGGGATCTCTTTTTCACTCCATGCACCTCTTCTAAGTTTTGCATAAAGGATGACATCATCTATAAACTTATCACGTGATTTATATTTTTTGTCTTTTATCTTTAAGAGGTTCTTATATTGAAAATCGTCAATACCGTAAGCTTGTAATGTCTCTAAAAGATACTCATTGACACTATATTCTTTAGATAGCTTGATATATTGTTGAGAATGATAGAGTTCTATCTTCTCATCATCAAACATCATATAGGCACTAATCTCTATATTGTAAAAATCACTTTGTGGAGCCATTGTTAAAAAATTTTTTATATTTTGAATCTCATTCATATCTAATTTTGTACTATATTGTTTGTTGATTTGTTCATATGAGTCACTTGAAAGTGTGGCATAGTAAGAAACTCTTGGCTCAATCTTATGCACCTGTGCTAAGTTCACCTTTACTCCCCTATACTCATAAAAGCTACTCTTAGAATCAACTGCCCCAAATACCTTGTAAGAGATAAAAAGTAAGATAATTAAAATTACTAAAACTAATACTTTAAAAAATTTATCTTCTCTTTGCATCCCATCACCTTTACTTTATTTATATAACTTCATTTTATATGATAAACTCTAAAAAGACAACACAATAGATTTATAATTTCAATATTAACGATTATCTTTACGATACTACACAATTGTGACAAAAATAATAAAAAATAATATCACTTACAGTATTAAATATAAAATAAATTGATATGCTTATGGTATAAGAAAGATATAAAGGTATTTCATGAAAAAAATTATGTTCATTTCTGTTTTAATTGCTTGCTTTAGTTTAATGCTAAATGCCCAAAATATAGATGCTGCATCTATTGTTAAAAAAGATGGTTTAGCTTATGAGAAATCCTCAAATGTTCCTTTTACAGGAAATGCTTATACTTTTTTTAAAAATGGAAAAACAAAGAAAGTTGTGCCCTATTATCTTGGGGAGATAGATGGCAGACTTACGGAGTGGCGTGAAAATGGAACGGTTAAAACGATTGCTTACTTTAGAAAAGGGAAGCAAGATGGGGAATACATTTCCAACTACTCAAATGGGAAGAAAGCTGTAGTTGCTTACTACAGAGCGGGAAAACAAGATGGTGAAGTGATGACTTGGTATAGTAATGGTCGTAAAAAAAGTAGAGCTTATTTTAAAAATGACATTCAAAACGGGGAATCAACTACATGGTACGACAATGGTAAAAAAGCAAGTCAAGGGATGTATAAAAATGGCTTAAAAGTTGATGTGCATAAAAAATGGTACAGAAATGGCAAGCTTGGATTTAAAGCTTTTTACAACAAAGGACAACTTGTATCTACACCTCAAAAATGGCATGAGGATGGTACTGAAATTGCTTCTAAGTAATATCAATACATATAAGACTTAGGAATTTTAATGCAAACATCACATAGCACCACTCGGTGCTTAGCAAACTTTATCGTTATATCCACCATCCCTGTACTTTTTTTTGTAGCAATGATTCTTGGCTATCTTCATATAATCAATATTAATGTACCTGTTCATGCACTTGGGGTGATAGGTTTTATACTTTTTATATTTTTACTTTTTATTCAACATAATGCGAACTACTCTATCTGTAAAATCCGTTCAGGATATACAGACCTTAAAACACAACTAGACAATAAACTGATTCAAAACTCTTTAACCATCAATGAAACAACAAAATCGATTTTAGATATAGAAAAATATCTTAATGAGTACTATGGAGATATACGTAATGACAACTTTGTTTCTGTAGCTTCATCTATATTTCCTATGCTTGGTATTTTGGGAACCTTTGTTGCCATAGCGCTTTCAATGCCAAACTTTAGTGTAACAGATACAGCAGCACTTGATCATGAAATCTCACTTCTCTTAAGCGGTGTAGGCTCTGCTTTTTTTGCTTCTATCTATGGTATCTTACTCTCACTTATCTGGACCTATTTTGAAAAGCGTGGCCTTAGTAAGGTGGATCATTACTTTAAGAGCATCAAAAATAACTTCTCAGAATATATTTGGAGCGAAGAAGAGCTTCTCATCTACAAATATACTCAATACGATCTTAAAGAAAATAAATTCCTCGGAGCACTCAAAGAGACTTTTAATCTTGAGTTTATCTCTCAACTCAATGCACAACACCTTAATAGTTTTGAAACTATTATGCATGAGACAAACACAAACTTTACACAGCTAGCAAATAACCTACAATCTGTCTCTAGTGAACTCAAACATACCCTTTCACAGATGGATATAAGCCATAATGCTCTAAGTGCACAAAACCATATAGATAAAGCACTTGTAGATTTTACAGTTGCTACAAAAAGTTTTGAAAAAACCACAAAACTCCATAGTGCACAGCTCAATAACTCACTCAACCGAACTTTTGAAAAAATCGATTCTGAGATAGGGCAAATTGTGATCAAATTGGCAGACTTTGCCTCTCATGTCAGTTTAGAGAGTCGTGAAGTGCAAGATTCTATCAAAAAATACCATCAGATGGTTGCAAACCAAATAAAAGACAAATAGATGTTTTTTAAAGATAAAAAAAACGAAGAGAGTAACTTTTGGCTCTCCTATGCAGACCTGATGGCTGGTTTACTCTTTGTCTTTATCTTACTTATTGGTGCTATTGTAGTTAAATCAACTGTTTTGAAAAACAACCTTGCATCCAAAGAGAACTCTCTTGAGAGCTCCTTAGAGATGCTCCTCTTACGTGATAAAGAGGTACAAAAACTCAAAATGCTTTTAGCATTGCGCAATCAAGAACTCAACTCTACAAAAGATGCACTACTTATCTCTAAAGATGCACTCGAATTAAAAACACAAGAGATAGTCAATCTTAACAACATTCTTCTCTCTCAAAATATGAAGATAGATGACTTTAACGACAAAGTTATCATTATGCAAAATCTTCTTGATGAATCTAATGCAACACTTCAAACACAAAATAAAAAGATCCAAGATTATGAAAACAAAGTCCTCATCCTCTCGAACACACTTACTGCCAAAGAGGACACCTTAAAGCTTAAAGATAAAGAGCTTCTAACCCTCCTTCGTGCCATAGAGGAGAAAGAGACAAAGTATGATGCACTTATTGCAAAGATACAAGCTCAAAAAGCAAAAATCAAGTCTCTTACGGGGATAAAGATCAAAGTGATTGCTGAGCTCAAACAAAGTCTTGGTAAAAATGTACAGATTGATGCACAAAGTGGAAGTTTACGTCTAAGCTCCAACATTTTATTTGACAAAGGGAGTGCTACACTCAAAGAGAGCTCAAAAAAAGAGTTAAAGAAAGTATTTATCAACTATATTGGGGCACTCACTTCAAACAAAAATATCAAAGAACAGCTTGATCGTATAGTGATAGAGGGACATACTGATAGTGATGGAGATTACCTTTTTAACTTGAATCTTTCTCAAAAAAGAGCCTATGCTGTTATGAACTACCTCTTAACTCTTGATTTTACAAAAAAGAACAACATAAAGCCTCTTCTTGTTGCAAGTGGACGCTCTTATCTTGATGCTATATATGATGAGAATGGAAAAGAAAATAAGTTTGCTTCACGACGTATTGAGATAAAATTTAGACTTAAAAATGATGATGCAATGAATGAGATTGAGAGGATACTAGAGTATGAATAATTTTGAAGCCAAGTACATAAAGCTCTCAGCAGAGTATCTTCAAGAAAAACTCAATAAACTTGAGACAACTACAAAAGCTGCTTATAAACTTCAGGAAAAAAAAGAGTCTAAACTAACACATATTCTCTCTTCTCTTTTTAAATCTTAACTATTTTAAAGTGATAAGATAAGAGCCATCTAACTTTTTAATAGTGTAGCTATAATAACCATCTAATTCGATTACAACTCTATAGTAACCCTTATGTGTTCCAATTCTTACCTTTGTAAACTTAGAACTCTTAGGTGCTTTTTTAAAGTAAGAACCAAACTCAGTATCTCTTTTAAAATCACAAACAATTCTATGTGGTTTAACTAAAATAAAATCTCTCAACATTGTATCTTTTGTTACAATCTTGAGCTCTCTATCACTCTCTAAAAACTTGATAAACTTTAAAGAAGCTATCTCTTTAAAATGAGATATTTTTTTCGCTCGTTTTGCTTTTTTAATGGTTTTTAATGGTTTTTCTTCCATCTGTCCATAATTTTGAGAGATAAAAATAGGAAGATGCCAATCTACAGCATTATCGAGGACAATACTCTTTGTATGCTGTGCACCATCAAGTGTCTTATACTTAATCGTTACACCCTCAATAACCCTAGCAGTAGAAGGGAGTGTTATGGTTGCACGTTGTAGTGGTTCTATCTTTACCTCTTCATTAGATGTTATAGGGATATCTTGTTCACCCTTCGCTGGAAAAAAAGGATTTTCTCTCGCTTGAAGTGTCATTACAAGTAAAAATATAAAAAATATGTGCCTCATTAAAATATCCCCTTAGTCCTAGTAGGAGTATTATAGCAAAATTTTATTCTGCACTAATCTCTTTGAGTTCAAAATATTCACGTTGCAGTTCTGCATTTTCATTTTTTAGTCGTACAACTTCATCTTGGAGGTAGTTTTCGTAGTCTTCAAGTCCAAAAAGGACTTCTAGTGAGGAGTTTCCATAAAGAAGAACCCCTAGATAGATCCCAAGACCTATAACTAGGGAAAAAAGCATAAAAAACTTACTTAAAGAGAGACCTAGATAGCGTTCAGTTATACTTTGGCTAGTATCGATCTCTTCGTAAAGTTCCTCTTGCTTCATAAGGACAACTTAGTTAAAAAGTGCGTGCCCTAAGTACTCACCATATGCAATCTCATTTTCTATCTCTAGTAAACGATTATATTTTGCTGTTCTTTCACCACGGGCAGTTGAACCTGTTTTAATTTGACCACAGTTAAGTGCAACAGCAAAATCAGCGATGAAAGCATCTTCACTCTCACCTGAACGATGACTCATCACACAGTTATAACCATTACGTTGAGCAAGACGAACAGTAAGCATAGTTTCACTCACAGAACCAATTTGGTTTGGTTTAATAAGAATAGAGTTAGCGATACCTTTTTGGATACCTTCATTTAAGATATTTACATTTGTAACAAAAAGATCATCACCAACGATTTGGATCTTATCTCCAAGTTTCTCAGTCATAAGTTTAAATCCATCCCAGTCATCTTCACTTAAACCATCTTCAATAGAAACAATTGGATATTTTTCACATAAATCTACATAGTAATCTACAAGTTCAGCAGAACTTACTGTACGGTTCTCAGATTCTAGTCTGTATCCACCATCTACAACAATCTCACTCGCTGCAACATCTAAAGCGATAGCAATTTGCTCACCTGGCTTGTAACCAGCTTTTTCAATCGCTTCCATAATCACTTGAATAGGCTCTTCATTTGAACTAAGATCTGGTGCAAAACCACCCTCATCACCAAGAGCAGTTGAATGCCCTTTTGCTTTTAAAATAGCTTTGAGGTTATGATATACCTCAGCAGATGCTCTTAACGATTCCGCAAAATCTTCAAAACCTACTGGCATAATCATATACTCTTGAAAATCTACAGAGTTATCTGCATGACTACCACCATTGATGATATTTAACATTGGAGTAGGGTTTACCATAGCATTAGCACCACCAAGGTAGCGATAAAGTGGCATACCTAGAGATTTCGCTGCAGCACGTGCTACTGCCATAGAAACACCAAGAACAGCATTTGCTCCTAGTTTTCCATAGTTTTCAGTACCATCAAGTTCTTTCATTGTTGCATCGATGATAGCTTGGTTAAATGGACTCATACCAACAAGTACATCATTAATCTCATTGTTTACATGGCCAACTGCTTTTAAAACACCCTTACCCATGTAACGCTCATCTCCATCACGAAGCTCTAATGCTTCACGCTTACCTGTACTTGCTCCAGAAGGAACTATTGCAGATTCAATCGTTCCATCACTTAACTCCACTGTAGCTTTTACAGTTGGATTACCACGAGAATCCATCACTTCAATTGCACTAACGCTATCTATAAACATATTTTACCTTTAGAGTTCTATTATTAATTAGTGCAATTTTATCAAAATTTCATTTAAACTTTGTTATTTGTGCAAAAAATTTATATATGTTTTATATTATTGTTCATTTTACAGGGATAAAAATGCTAATATAACCTAAGCATCACTCTCTTCAATATCAGTTGTTTCCATCACCATCACATCACTAATCCCCATAGCAACTTTGATTTTTTCTTCTATCTCAGCTGCTAATTCTGGTTCATCTTTGAACTTCTGTTTCACATTCTCACGCCCTTGTCCAAGTTTTTTATCTTCATAAGAAAACCAAGCCCCTGCCTTATCTACGATATCGAGTTTCACACCGTAATCAACCAATTCACCCTCTTTAGAGATCCCCTCACCAAACATAATATCAAACTCTGCTTGACGAAATGGAGGAGCTACTTTGTTTTTAATCACTTTTGCTTTTACACGGTTACCAATTTGACTCTCACCTTGTTTGAGTGAAGCGATACGACGAACATCAATACGAACAGAAGCATAAAATTTCAGTGCATTACCACCCGTTGTTGTTTCTGGTGAGCCATACCCCATCATCCCAATTTTCATACGAATCTGGTTGATAAAGATTACAGTACAGTTCATTTTACTTAAAACACCAGTGAGTTTACGAAGTGCTTTTGACATAAGACGAGCTTGCACACCCACTTGTTGGTCATTCATCTCACCCTCAAGTTCTACCTTAGGTGTTAATGCTGCAACAGAATCGATTACGATTAAATCAATCGCTCCACTTCTTGCTATAGTTTCAACTATATCAAGAGCTTGTTCACCATAGTCAGGTTGGGAGACTAAAAGATTATCTACATCTACACCAAGATTTCTTGCATAGATAACATCTAAAGCATGTTCTGCATCTATAAATGCACACACTCCACCCTCTTTTTGGCACTCTGCAGTAATCTGTAAAGCAAGTGTAGTTTTCCCTGAAGATTCTGGCCCATATATCTCTACAACACGCCCTTGTGGAACGCCACCAATCCCAAGTGCTAAATCTAGTCCAAGAGATCCTGTACTGATTGACTGGATCGGTTCTATATTCTTATCACCTAGTCTCATTAAAGCACCTTTTCCAAATGCCTTATCTATCTGTTTCATCGCTAGATCTAATGATTTTTGTTTATTTGCATCCATACTTTGGCTCGCTTGTATTTAATTTTGAAGAATTTTAGACTAATTTTTGTCTAGTTTAAAAAAGTATGTCATTTTGTCATATTTTTACTTAAATCTCTGTTTGGATTTCATATTAATAAAAATAAAATAAAATATAATATTATTTATGTTATTATAGTTAAATAATAAGTTCAAGGGTGTTCGTAATGCAAAAAAGTGCCATTTTAATTGTAGATGATGTAGTTGATAACATTCAAGTTGCTATGAACATCCTTAAAGAGGATAATTATGAATTTTCTTATGCTCTTAATGGTGAAGATGCATTAAAACTTTTAAAAGGTGCCACTTTTGACCTTGTTCTTCTTGACATCATGATGCCAGGTATTGATGGTTATGAAGTTTGTCGTCGTATTAAGGCAGACCCTTTACTTTTAGATATTCCCGTTGTATTTTTAACAGCAAAGGTAGATATTGACTCACTATCTACAGCATTTGAAGCTGGCGGGGTAGATTACATAACAAAACCTTTTCAAGCAGATGAACTTCTTGCACGTGTTAAGACCCACATCAACTTTTATAGGGCTCAAAAGCTTTTAAAAGAGAACAATCTCAGCCTTCAAACTAAAGTTACTAGTGTTCATGAAAGACTTTTAAGTGAACTAGAAGAGAATCAAAAAGAGATGATCTTTGTGCTTACAGAGCTTGTTGAATCTATCTCTGATGAAACAGGTAAACATATTAAGCGTGTTGCGGAGTACTCCCGTTTGCTGGCACATTATCATAGAGCTATCACAGAGGAAGATGCAAATGTTATCTACCATGCAAGCCCTATGCACGACATCGGAAAAATGGCAATTCCTGATTACATCCTCCATAAAAAGGGTGCTTTAAGTGAAGAGGAGTTTGTTATTATGAAAACACACACCACAAAAGCTCATGAGTACCTTGGTTTTGCAAAAAGAAAAATTATGAAAGCTGCCGATATCATCGCTTATCAACACCATGAAAAGTGGAATGGCACAGGTTACCCACAAGGTCTCAAAGGGGAAGATATTCATATATTTGGTCGCATAGTTGCTCTCGCTGATGTCTTTGATGCCCTCACACATAAAAGAATATATAAAGAGGCTTGGAGTGTTGAAGATGCATCTCAATATATAATTTCTCACAAAGGCACTCAATTCGACCCTTATCTTGTTGAAATATTTGAGGCGAATATAGATGAATTTATTTCTATCTCTAAAATATAGAGTTTTTTTTCTTCTTTTTAGTCTTTACCTCCCTTTACATCTTTATGCTCAAGAAATACCAAATTTTACTCCCCAAGAGATTCACTGGATACAAACCCACCCACTAGTTACACTAGGTGCCGATAAAAACTGGCCCCCTTATGAGTACCAAAACACTCAAGGGGAACATAGTGGGATAGCGAGTGATTACTTAGAACTTATCTCTAAAAAAAGTGGTTTGCAATTTAAAATCATCTCTGATGTTTGGTCTAATGTCATCGAAGATATGAAAGAGCATAAATTTGATGGTTTAAGCTGTGCTGTCAAAACACAAGAGAGAGAAAAATATCTTAATTTTTCAACTCCTTACCTCTCAATGCCTCTAGCCATAGTAGTAAAAAACTCTAATGACAATATACAATCATTAAAGGATTTACGAGGCAAACTAGTCTCTATAAATAAAGGTTCCTATCTACATGAATGGATACAAAAGAAGCATCCAGAGATAAAACTTTACCTCACACACTCAAATAAAGAATCACTTGAAGCTCTCTCTTTTAATAAGGTAGATGCTTATATAGGCAATATTGCCGTTGCTACTTATATTATAAAAAATAACTTTTTATCTAATCTCAAAATTGTTAATAAACTTGAGGGATTAGACACTAAAGTTTCTATAGCCATCGATAAAAACAAGCCTATTCTGCTCTCCATTATAAACAAAACACTCAGTTGTATATCGGAAGAGGAAAAAAGGGTAATTGCTCAAAAATGGTACCAAAAATCTAAACTTGAACACAACTTACTAACATCTCAAGAACAAAAATGGGTCAAAGAGCATACTGTAAAAGTGGGTGGGGGACCTGACTGGGCTCCTTTTGATTTTGTAAATAAAGATGGTGTTTACTCTGGTATCTCAAATGATTACCTCAAACTTATTTCTAAAAAAACAGGTCTTAAATTTCATGTTATTGTGGACCAATGGAGTAAAAACCTTCAAAAAATAAAAAACTCTCAAATTGATCTGCTTCATGCTGTGTACTATACAAAAGAAAGAGCAGAGTATATGGACTTTACAACTCCCTATCTTGATATGCTCGATTATTTTTTCATTCGTGATGATGTAGATGCAAAAACAATGAAAGATCTCAATGGGAAAGTGGTTGCTATCCCAAAAGGGTATGCACATATACAGCTTTTACACAAAGAGTTCCCAAAACTAAAAATTTTAGAGGTCAATACTTTTTCTGATGCTATTGATGCTGTTTTAGAAAAAAAAGCAGATATTTTATTTGACACCTATGCTTCACTTAGCTATGTACTTAAAAAACAAGCTATAACCAGCATCATCCCTTTTAAATCTTACCATGGTAAACATACGATTCGTCTCCATATGGCAACAGCAAAAAATCAACCCATCCTTCTCTCCATCATTAACAAGGCACTTTTAGCTATAACACCTAAAGAGAAAGAGACAATACATAACAGATGGTTAGGGATAGACACAACAAATAAGACACAACTTATAAGCTTTAGCCCTCAAGAGTATAAATGGATTCAAGAACATAAAAAAATCACATATAGCGAAGTAAATTGGAAACCTCTTTCTATTATTGAAAATGGCACTATGCATGGTTTACTAAGAGATTACTTAGACCTTTTAGAAAAAAGAGTTGGTGTCAAATTTGAATATATTCCCTCTAAAAACTGGCCAGATGTTTTAGAAAAATTTAAAAATAATAAAATTGACATTACACCAGCTACAGGAGATGACCCTTACCAAAATCAACTTGGACTTCTCACTAATAGCTTCGCAAGTTTTCCTTTTGTTCTAGTCACTCGTAACGATACCTCTTTTATAAATAGTCTGGATGAGTTTGAAAATGATGAGAGAGTTATAGCTGTACCAAAATATTGGACAAGCTATAATTATCTTAAATCTCAAAAACCAAATATTAAAATCAAAGCGACAAAAAATGTTTTAGAAGCATTAGAGTTAGTTAAAAGTGGTAAAGCTTATGCTTTTTTAGGGCATATGGCAGTTGCTATGCATTATGTTGGTAGATACTACCCTCACACTCTGCATATATCTGGAAAAACAAACTTTAATTTTAATCATAGAATTCTTTTGCATGATGATGACAAAATTCTACTTCAAATTCTTAACAAAGCCATAGCAACCATAACATCCAATGAAGAGATGGAAATAAAGAACCGTTGGATGCCTGTAAAAGTCACCCAAACAATGGATCTCACTTTCCTTTGGAAATATCTGTTTCTTTTTCTTTTCGTTCTTTTTCTTTTTATCTATTGGAATCGAAAGATGGCTCATGAAATTACAGAGAGAAAACTTGCAGAAAAAGCATTGCAAAAAGAGAAAGAAAATCTTGAAATTCTTTCAAAAAAACTACAAAAAGCTAAAGAGGAAGCAGATTCGGCAAACCGTTCAAAGTCTGAATTTTTAGCCAATATGTCCCATGAGATTAGAACACCAATGAACGCCATCATTGGTTTTACAGAACTTCTTAATGAACAACTCTCAGAACCAAGACTCAAATCTTATGTTAAAACCATCCAAAACGCGAGCAATACTCTTTTAACCCTAATTAACGATATTTTAGATCTCTCAAAAATAGAAGCGGGCAAACTTCAAATAAATAAAACACCAACAAACTTTTTTAACCTTACCAATGAGATAAGTTCCATATTTATGATGGAGATGAAGAAAAAAGGTCTTGACTTTATTGTAGATGTAGGGGAATCAACTCCAAAAAGTTTACTTATTGATGAAGTAAGAGTTCGCCAAATTCTTTTTAATCTTATAGGAAATGCTGTCAAATTTACAGAAGATGGCTACATTAAACTCTCAATTGAGGTCTATAATGTAAAAGAGCATCTCTCAAAACTCGATCTTAAAATCTCGGTAGAAGATACAGGTATAGGGATTCCACAAGACCAATTAGAAAGAATCTTTCAAGCCTTTGAGCAAAGAGAGGGTCAAGACAATCGTAAATTTGGTGGAACAGGACTTGGGCTTTCTATCTCTAAGCGATTATCGGAGATGATGGGTGGCAATATAGAAGTTAGCAGTGTAAAAGGGAAAGGTACTACTTTTATGCTACATCTTTACAATGTAGATATTGCTACCGTACAAGATGAAACAAACCGCCAGCTCATAGATAAAGAGCAAAAAATTATTTTTAAAGAGAGTACTATTCTTGTTGTAGATGACATAGAAGACAATAGAGAACTCATTGTAAAAAACTTTGAGGGAACAAAGGTAAAAGTACTTACGGCAAATAATGGACTTGAAGCGATTAAACTCTTTAAAGAGGAAAAACCTCAACTTATCTTGATGGATATTCGTATGCCAATTATGGATGGTTATGAAGCAGCTAAAGAGATTAAAAAAATATCGAAAGTACCTATTGTAGCACTTACTGCCTCTGTGATGCAAAATGAAAATGAACAAATAAAAAAAGAAAACTTTGATGCTTATTTACGAAAACCTGTGCTTAAAGAGGAACTTTTTCATGAACTCAGTCATTTTTTAGCATTTGAAAAAGTCAAGATAGAAGAAGATGAGGAATCTCAAGAGGAGTTTATTTTAAATGAAAAAGTAAAATTAAATATTGGTGTGATTATAAATGATTTAGAAACTAAAGTTTCCCCTCTTCATAAAAAAGCGATGCTTAGCAATAATATATCTGATGTTAAATCGATGAATCAAGAGCTTCAAAAAATTGCCGTTGAGTACGAGATAGAGCCACTTATGAACTATGCAGAAAAATTAAATCAAGCCATAGATGTTTTTGATATAGCAACAATACAAACAATGTTAAAAGATTTTGAAAATATACTAAGAAAATTAGTGAAGTAAGACTCCCCTCCAGATGGCTGCGGCACATAACAGAACTAAGAGTGCTGCTGTATTCCTACCCTGACACATTACTCAGAACTGTCATTGCACAGGTCTAAAGAGAAGCGACGAAATTATAACAGCTTTTTCTTAAAAATGGTATAATCTTTAGATGATTTATATAGTAGTAGCTCTTAAAAGTGAAGCGCAAGCCTTTGTTGATTATTATAAACTCCAAAAAAGTAAGCTGAGTGGGTACACTCTCTTTTCACATAAAAGCTTCAAGCTTATTGTGAGTGGCATAGGGGTTCAAAACGCGAGAGTTGCTACACAAACACTCATAAACCATTTTGATATAACTGACGAAGATACCTACTACAACATCGGTATTTGTGGGGCATCAAAGTGCTATGCACTTGGCAGTCTCCTCCAAATAGGTGCGATTGAGCACCAAGAGATAACTTACAATTTTAATACAAAACATAAAAAAATTGTGTGTGTCGATAAAGAGGTAAGCGAAAACTCCTTTGATATTGTCGATATGGAGAGCTACGGTTTTTATGATGCTGTAGTGCATAACCCAGCGATACAAAACTTTTACATCTACAAAATTGTAAGTGACCATTTTGAGCCTTGCACCGTAACAAAAGAGAAGACAAAAACACTTATTTTTCAATCACTCAAGGAGATTTTTTGAGATATTTATTAACATTTTTACTGAGTTTTACCCTACTGCAAGCCCTTCCAAGTGACAAAGAGCTTCACAAAATGATAGGGCAAATGCTCATTATGGGTTTTGATGGCACAAGTGTGAATAAAAACTCCCCCATTGTCAAAGATATACAGAGGTATCAGCTCGGTGGAGTGATTCTTTTTGACAGGAACTACAAAGAGAGAAGTAAAACAAAAAACATCAGCTCTCCCCAACAGCTTGCAAAACTCACAAAAGAGCTTAAAAGCTATGCAAAGGCCCCTCTTTTTATAAGTGTTGACCAAGAGGGTGGCAAGGTGGCACGCCTAAAACCTCAGTATGGTTTTGAGAGTATCCCCTCTGCTGCTAAAGTTGGGAAAATGAGTTATGAAGAAACTTTAAAAGTATATGAAAAACAGTCTCAAATGCTTCAAGATGCTGGCATTAACATGAACTTTGCACCTGTGGTTGATTTGGCGATTAATCCAAAAAACAGGGTAATTGTAGGGCTTGAGCGTTCTTTTGGAGCAGACCCCAGACAGGTTGTTGCTTATTCCAAGGTACTCATTGAACTACAAAAACGCCACCATATCATCTCTGTACTCAAACATTTTCCAGGTCATGGCTCATCACTTGGGGATTCTCACAAAGGTTTTGTAGATGTAAGTGAGACATGGTCACCTAAGGAACTTGAGCCCTACTATGCCCTTATAAAAGAAAAATATGCAGATGTAATTATGAGTGCTCATGTGTATAACTCCCACATTGACAACAAATACCCAGCCACCCTCTCTAAAAAATTTAACAATGAGCTTCTTCGCAATACCATGAAATTTCAAGGGGTAATAATAAGTGATGATATGCAAATGGGAGCCATAACACAACACTATTCACTCAAAGAGAGAGTTACTCTCGCCATCAATGCAGGGGTAGATATGCTCCTTTTTGGAAACCAACTAGAGCATAATAGTGCAAAAGAGATTGTAGATACCATCACAGTGCAGGTAAAAAGTGGAGCCATCGCGTTTAAGAAGATACAAGAGGCAAATCTTCGCATTGAGAATCTTCATACAAAATACTCCATCGTTCAAAAACCCATAGATTTTACAGACAAACGCAAAGCCCTTACAAAAGAGTACATCAAACAACACTATGGACTTGATGTAAAAGATATTACCATCGTGCCACAAACCATAGTGCTGCATTGGACAGCTGTTATGGGTTTTGAAGATTCATTTAAAAGACTTAAAGCAGAACTTCTCTACAGCGACCGTAAAGATATAGCCTCAGCCTCTGCACTTAATGTCTCAGCACACTTTTTGGTAGATAGAGACGGCACCATCTACCAACTAATGCCAGACAACTGGATGGCTCGCCATGTTATAGGACTTAACTACACAAGTATAGGGGTGGAAAATGTTGGAGGTGAAGCAAATAAAAAAGAGGACTTAACACCTGCACAACTTCAGGCCAACATCCACCTCATCCACTACCTTCAAGCTAAATACCCAAGCATTAAAAACATCATTGGGCATTATGAGTACAGAGAGTTTGAAAATACTCCCCTCTGGCTAGAAAAAGACAGCTCTTACCGTACAAAAAAAGCAGACCCAGGTAAAGTGTTTATGAAAAACATTCGAGAAGCTCTTGGGAAGTAGTAGTTTTGCACCCCTAGACTGGCTCGTTTTTTTTGCCTACTTTGGAGTGCTCGGTCTTAGCTCTTGGTATTTCTCTAAAAAAACCATAAACTCCACTAAAGAGTATTTTACCGCTTCGAACTCTATGCCCCTTTTTGCTGTAGCCATCAGCATACTAGCAACCACCCAATCAGCAGCTACCTTTTTAGGAGTTCCAGAGTTCTCCTACTCTAACAACTTCACCCTTATAGGTTTTTATTTCTCCTCTTTGCTCGGTGTTCTTTTTGTTGTGAAGTTTCTTGTCCCTAAATTTTATGCCATAAACGCCATGACAGTTTATGAGCTTTTAGAAAAATGCTACGGTGGCAGAGCAAAAGAGCAAGCGGGAGTGATGTTTTTAGTGGGGCGAATTATGGCAAGTGGAGCACGTCTTTACATTGCAGCCTTAGCGATTAGTATGATACTTTTCTTAGATATTAGCTCTTTTCATATGCTACTCTCTGCCACACTTTTACTCTTTGGTGCACTTCTTTACACCTATTTTGGAGGGGTGCGTTCTGTCATTTTAAGTGATGTAATTCAAGCCTTTACCTATGTGAGTGCTGGAGTTATTGTAGTTCTTTTTTTATACCATTCCCTTGAGGGTGTAGATATTATGGCAATACTTTCAGAGCATGAAAAGCTCACTTTTATAGATAGCTCTTTAGATGGAAAATTTAGTATCATTGGGCTTCTTAGTGGTTGGCTTTTACTCAACATTGCCGCCTTTGGACTTGACCAAGATATGACCCAACGTACTCTTTCATGTAAAAACAAAGAGGAGGCGAGCCGCTCACTTATCCTCTCTATCATCCTAACCATCCCTGTTGTTCTTCTTTTTTTAAGTATTGGGGCACTTCTATTTGTCTACTACCAAAACAATACGGTGGTACAAAACTTTGAGGGGGAGAAGATTACCATTTTTATGTACTACATCCTCCATGAGATGCCAGAGGGGCTACGAGGCTTTGTCACAGTTGGAGCCATAGCAGCAGCCCTCTCTAGCACAAACTCTGTTTTAGGGGCAATGGCGAGTGTTGCCATTGAGGACATCTACCGACCCCACCACCTTAAACGCCACCCTCTAACACCAGAGAGTCATTTTTTAGCAGCTTCAAAAAAAGCAGTTCTTCTTTTTGCTCTTTTACTTTTAGCAATGGCGATGCTCAGTTACTTTTGGCAACGCTACTCCGAACTCTCCCTCATCGGTTTTGCTCTTGGGGTAATGGCGTTTGCCTACACAGGTCTTTTGGGAGTATTTTTCTCTGCCATCTTTACCAAACGCGGAAGTGCTCAAACAGTCCCTTTTGCTCTTGCAGGGGGTTTTCTTACAGTCCTTGCTTTGCAACCCTACACCTTTGGTATCCATCTTGGCTTTTCATGGCAGATTGTTTTTGGAACAGTTGTCGCTTTTGGAGTGATGCAGACACAAAAAGGGAGTAAAGCATGAGTGAGTACTACATTGGGGTAATGAGTGGAACAAGTCTTGATGGTGTCGATATCGCTTTGTGTGAGATTGATGCCTCAAAGTGTAAACTTCTTCATTACAAAGAATTTAATTATGATACAGCACTTAAAAAAGAGGTCTTAAACGCCATTGACTCCCCTCTCACTCTCCAAGATTTTGGAGAGCTTGATGCAAAACTTGGGGCATTTTTTGCACAAAAGATTCAGCAGTTTTTAGAATATTTTTCCTTAGAAAAGAAGCAGGTAAACGCCATTGGACTCCATGGCCAAACCCTCTGGCACTCCCCAGATACACTCCACCCCTTCTCTCTTCAGCTAGGAAATGCCAACATTGTTGTGGCACAAACAGGCATACCAACAATAAGTGACTTTCGCTCTATGGATGTGGCAAATGAGGGACAAGGTGCACCCTTTGCCCCTGCATTTCATCAGTTTTACTACCAAAACACTCAAGCACAAAGAGCGGTTCTTAACATTGGAGGGATGGCAAACATCACCCTCCTTAAAGAGCCTCTACTTGGTTGGGATAGTGGCTGTGGCAATGTCCTGCTTGACATCCATATGCAACAAACACAAAACAAAGCTTACGACAAAGCTGGGGAGTTTGCTAAAAGTGGTAAACTCTCTCAAGAGCTTTTAAACGATATGCTTAGCGATGAGTACTTTCATAAAACGCCACCAAAGAGTACAGGAAGAGAGCATTTCAATGCCTCGTGGCTCTCAAAACATCTCTCCAAATTCCCTGAGCTTAGTAGTGCAGACAGACAAAGAACACTTACAGAGCTTACTGCCCAAAGCATTGCAGATTCCCTTAAAGGCTTTGAGATTGAAGAGATTATAGTGTGTGGAGGGGGAGCTAAAAATGGCTTTTTACTCCAAAGACTCCACAAACTTACTAAGGCAAAAATAACACAAGAGCCAAACAGCGATGCACTTGAGGCGATGGCATTTGCTTGGCTTGCTTACAAACGAGTTCACAAAAAGAAAGTAGCACTTAGCTCAGTCACCGGAGCATCAAAAAATTCAATATTAGGAGCCCTTTATGAGTAAACTCAAAGCATGGCTAGAAACAACTTTTTTAAAAGAGTATGCCATCACAGTTGCTAGTGCCGATGCAAGTTTTAGAAAATACTACAGAGCTATAAAGAATGAGAAAACTTACATCATTATGGACAGCTCCTTAGAGCTTGACTCCCTCAAACCTTTTGTAGGAATTAGCTCGCGTTTAAGTAGTGTAGATGTGAATGTACCAAAGATTTATGCACAAAACTTAGAAGAGGGTTTTTTAATACTTGAAGATTTTGGTAACACTAATCTTCTTGATGTTTTAGACGAAAGTAACTTTGAAATACACTATCTAAACGCCATCGATGAGATTGTAAAGATGCAAAAAGCAGATGTAACAAAACTACCACTTTATGACAAGAAATTTTTACACTTTGAGATGGATCTAATGCGGGAGTGGTACTTAGAGAAAAAGCTCGCTTACTCTCTAAAAGATGAGGAGCAAAACCTAGTACAAAATACTCTTGAGAAAATTAGCGAAGTGGTACTCTCTCAACCCAAAAATATTTTTGTTCACAGAGACTTTCACTCAAGGAACATCATGCTCACTAACAAACAAACACTTGGTGTTATAGACTACCAAGATGCGATGTGTGGGGCTATTACTTATGATTTAGTCTCACTCTTAAAAGATTGTTATATCTCTTTTAAGCGAAAAAATATAGAAAAACTTGCTCTCTCTTTTCGTGATAAAGTGAGCCCACAAACAGATGATACAGAGTTTTTAAAATGGTTTGATTTTATGGGTCTGCAACGCCACATTAAAGTGCTTGGAGTCTTCTCGCGTTTAAGTATTCGTGATGGCAAAGATGGCTACTTGGATGACATCCCCCTCACCCTTTCTTACACCATAGAGACTGCGCTTCGCTATGAAGAAACACAAGCTCTTGGAGAGTTTTTACAAAGAGTAAGCCAATGAAAGCGATGATACTCGCAGCGGGTCGAGGTGAGCGAATGAGACCCCTTACAGATACCCTGCCAAAACCTCTTTTGAAGGTACATGAAAAACCCCTTATAGTGTGGCATTTAGAAAAACTCTCTCGAAATGGCTTTAAAGAGGTGGTGATAAATATCGCCCATCTTGGTGGCAAAATTATTGAAACCCTTGGGGATGGAAGTAAGTGGAATCTTAAAATTCACTACTCTGATGAGAGAGAATTAGGACCTTTAGAGAGTGCAGGAGGGATAAAAAAGGCCTTGGCATTTTTAGGAGATGAGCCCTTTTTAGTTGTCAATGGAGATGTTTTTTGTGAGTATGAATTTGAGCCTGATTTTGACTTACAAGAGAAACTCGCCCACCTCATCTTAGTCCCCAACCCAAGCCATAATGAAAAAGGTGATTTTGCTTTAAAGGGAACTGATGTTTTAAATAAGGGTGAAAAGATGTACACTTTTTCAGGCATAGGCTACTACAATCCTAAAATATTTCAAACCATAGAGTTACAAAAAGCTCCACTTGCTCCAATCTTACGAGAACTTTGTGAAAAAAATCTCGTAAGTGGAGAAGTGTTTAAGAAGATGTGGCACGATATAGGTACACCACAAAGATTGGAAGCTATAAACAATGACTAAACTACTTTTACTCCTTAGCCTTACTACCCTCGCGTTTGCCAAGTATGATAACTGCGACTTTAAAAACAAAGACTACACCGATATATGTGAAAAAGTTGTGAAGCATGGCGTTTCTTATAAGTATGCCAACCAATTTTTACTCTCCTATTTTAAGACGAAAAAGTTTGATGAGATTAGTTGGAAGTATCTGCAACCCTCAAAAATAAAGTACCATAAAGAGAATGAGAGAAAAGCAAATAATGTCTTAGTGAAGTATGTACCTAAAATGGTAGAAAATCTTCATCGCTACAAAGAGGTTTACGATAAAGCTGAAAAAAAATACGGAGTTAATCGTGAGATTATCGCTGCCATTCTCCTTAAAGAGACAAAACTCGATAAGATAAAACCAACACACGATGCCTTCATAGTTTTTAACACTATGGTGGTTCGAACAAAGGCAGAAACGCCACGGGAAAAATGGCTCTTAAAAATGGGTAAAACCAATATGGCAGCCATTATAGAGCACTGCTACAAAAAAGGGGTAAGACCTGAGCAGTGTAACCTCCCTAGCTCTTATGCCGGAGCAGTAGGGATACCACAGTTTATGCCAAACTCTTTTATCTACACAGAGGGGTATAAAACAGAGGTAGCAGACCTTACAAAAATGGAAGATGCCATTATGTCTGCTGCAAAGTTTTTACATAAAAAAGCCTCTTGGGATACCCTTATAGACTGGTCGAAGATGCCAGATGTTGCTAAGATTGAGCAGGCTTGGTATGACTACGAATTTACTCACGAAGATGCCTCTTTTGTGTATGAAAAAAGTAGAAATGGAAAAGTTTATAATTGTTTTACAAAGGGAAAACCAGAGCTTGCCTATATGAAAGAATACACTAAAAAGATTATGCGATACAACAACTCATCGAACTATGCTGTGGGTGTTATGCGTTTAGCTTACGATGCACATAAAGCCCTTTAAGAGGCTTTTAAAAGAGCAAGTTCTAAACTGCCACTCACATAGTTTGCAAAGAAAGTAAGCATCTCTAAATCTTTTTCATTAAAATCGCTTATCTGCTTATTTAAAAGCTGAATAATCCCCATCACTTCACGTTTAGAATTAAAAATGGGCACGGTAATAATATTTTTAGTGATATAACCACTTTTTTTATCTATGCTAGGTAAAAACCTTGAATCACTATATGGGTCATTTACAATTTGTGGCTTTGCCTTTGTATAGGTATCGCCAACTACACCTGAAGTGAGAGAGATCACAATACGTCCTATCCCATCACTAATTTTAGTCCAGAGCATTTTATCCTCTTTATCTACTATAAATATAGAGCAACGCTCAGCATGCACTAAGTTTTTTGCCTCGTCCGATATAAGCTCCAAGGCCTGTTCCATATCTTTCACACTCATCAACTTTTGTCCAAATGCTGCTATTTGGTCAATTTTTCTCATCTTATTTACTCTCTTTTAAATGGTTTACTAATTCTAAAAATCCACTAATATAATGTGCAAAAAAGATCATAAATCTTCTGTCATCATTATCAAATCCATTTTCTTTGTTTAGTAGTTCTAATACACCTATAATCTTTCTGTTAGAATCAAAGATAGGTGCTGTTATAATATTATTTGTTTTATACCCTGTTTGCTTATCGATCTCATCTAAGAAATCTGGGTCTTTATATGCTTCATTAACAACTATTGGTTTTTTCTCTTTAATTGTTTTACCAACTATACCTTTATCTGCATCGACCTCTATCTTTTCTACACCATCAGAGAGTGTTGTCCAAAGTTTTTGAGTTTTGTGATCATAGATAAAAATGGAGCATCTTGCAGCAACAATCACATCTTTTGCATACTGAGCGATAAGAGGCATTCCATCTTCTAGAGATTTTTTATTGAGAAGTTCACGTCCAAAGTCGGCTAATTTTAAATAGGTGTCTGTATATTTCATAAAAAAGAACCTTTCCTATCTTATTTGCGATTATTATAGTGTAAAATGTCAAGAAAAAAAAGGAAAGCAATGGACGATATAAAAATTTGGCATAACCCAAGATGTTCAAAATCTCGTGAAGCAATCAATATTTTAGAAGAAAACAACTGTGAAAGTGAAGTGGTAAAATATCTTGAAGAGCAACTTGATAAAGAGACTATAAAGGCAACACTCAAACTTCTTGGCTTTAGTAGTGCAAGAGAGTGGATGAGAACAAAAGAGGCTATTTATAAAGAGTTAAACCTCAAAGATGAAACAGATGAAGAGAAACTTATAGAAGCGATGGTGGCAAACCCTAAGCTTATTGAACGTCCTGTTATTATCAAAGGAAACAAAGCGATCATCGGTCGTCCCACTTCAATTATAAAAGATTTTATAAAAAACTAAAGAGGAAGATGTTCTATACTTACTCCGTTATCTTGAAGAAACTTGGAGATAACTTTTGAGTGGGTATGCTCATACTCTTTAGCATACACTATGCGTTTTATACCACTTGCGATAAGGTTCTTACTACACTCACTACAAGGCTCTAATGTTACATAGATACTCGCACCATCTATACTTATTCCCTCACGAGCAGCCCAGATGATAGCATTCATCTCTGCATGGATCTCATAAGTCTTACTCCACTCATGATGCTCTGGTGTATACTCATTATCCCAATAATCACAACAGTTCATAAAACCAGCTGGTGTACCATTATAACCTGTACTAAGGATACGGCCATCTTTTACGATCACAGCACCCACTTGTTTAGAAACACATTTTGAAGCAGAGGCTATCTCTGCTGCAATGTTAAGAAAGTTAGTGTCACTTAACATCTATGGCATTCTTATGATGTTAATATCTGCATTGTGACGAAGACGTGCAAAATAATCACCAAGCACTTGCTCTCTTTGGTCTTCCATTATTGAGTTTATAATTTGTTCTCTTACACCATCAAGTCCACTCTCTTTAGCAGATTCAATCTCTTTAATATAGAAACTCATATAAGCACCTTTACCATCTGGAACAACTGCTGTAAAATGGTTAAGAGGTGTTTTCTCAAGTAAACCAGCAAGTTCTGGAGAGATACGGTTGTATGGAAGTACCTGCTCATTTGTAGCGATCTCTGGAGAGTAAAACATAGGGTTATCTATCTTCTCTTGAATTTTTGCCTTATCTTTAGCTTGGTAGATGATTACCGTAAATGCTGCTGGATGCTCATAGTTATTTTTGTGAAGTTCATAGTACTCTTTAATCTCATCTTCACTTGGCTCTTTCATCGAGCTATAAGCGATTGCAGCATAAAGTTTTTGACTTAAAAGCTTTTGTTTGATTTTCTTTTTAAACTCTTGAGAGCTTAAACCACTTGATTCACGAACAGCCTCATAAAACTCACTAATGTTCATTTTATTTCTCTCAGCTGTTTTTTTGATATCGTCATATACTTCAGAGTTAGAAACAGTAATCTTTCTCTCTTTTGTTTCTAACTCTTCAAGTTTTTGACGGATGAGTATATCTGCCGCTTTTTTAACATCTATCTTCGATGCTTCCATCTCTTTTGTGATATCTAAGAGTGTAATAGCCTTATTTTTAACAACAATAGCCACCCCATCATAAATCTCTGCACTTAAAGTCATAGCCATAAGTGATAGTAACAATATTTTTAACATAATTATCCATTTAGTAAATTCTTAATGTATTTTACCAGCCTTTAACCAACAATTGCCTAAAATTCCCCAACATAATTTTAAAGGTTCTCTTATGGTTGTTACACGTTTTGCTCCAAGCCCTACTGGCTACTTACATATCGGTGGTTTACGAACTGCACTTTTTTCTTATCTTTGGGCTCGAAAAAATGGTGGAAAGTTTGTTCTTCGTATCGAAGATACAGATAAAGCTCGTAATTCCGAAGAAGCAACCCAAGCGATTTTAAAAGCTTTTGAGTGGTTAGGTCTTGAAGCCGATGGTGAGATCACTTACCAAAGTAAACGCGACGATATCTATGCAAAATATATCAAGCAACTCTTAGATGAGGGCAAAGCCTACAAGTGCTACATGTCAAAAGAGGAGCTTACAGAGCTACGTGAAACACAGATGGCAAACAAAGAACGTACAAAATACGATGGCCGCTACCGTGACTTTGATGGTACACCTCCAGAGGGAGTTGAGCCGGTTATCCGCATAAAAGCACCTTTAAGTGGTGAGATTATTGTAAAAGATGGTGTCAAAGGTGACATCTCTTTTCAAGCAGAAGATATTTTAGATGATTTTGTTATTGCTCGTGCTGATGGTAGCCCAACATACAACTTTGTTGTCGCTATTGATGATGCTTTAATGGGCATCAACGAAGTGATCCGTGGGGATGATCACCTAAGTAACACTCCAAAACAAATAGTGGTTTATGAAGCACTTGGCTTTGATATCCCTGCATTTTATCATGTACCGATGATTCACAACTCTAAGGGTAAAAAACTCTCTAAACGCGATGGGGCTACAGATGTCATGGCTTATAAAGAGATGGGTTACAAACCTGAGGCACTCTTAAACTTTCTTGTACGTTTAGGATGGAGTCACGGAGATCAAGAGATATTTAGCATGGAAGAGATGATTGAGCTTTTCAACCCTAAAGATATCAACAAATCAGCATCTATCTACAGCACTGACAAACTTGACTGGCTCAATGCTCACTACATCAAAAACACTCCAAACAATGAGCTTGTAGAGTTGCTTAGTGACTATGGTGTAGTACTTACTTCTCACGACAAAAAAGAGATACTTCTCGATGCACTCAAAGAGCGTGCTAAAACGCTCAAAGAGCTTGCAGAGATGGTAAACGAGATCGTTATCGCTCCTGAGTCTTATGATGAAAAAGCTGTTAAAAAAGCATTTAAAGGGGATCCTATCCCGATCCTTAATGCTTTTGGAGCGAAACTTACAAATGCTACAGAGTTGCATCTTCCAAGTGACTACCATGCACTTATGGAAGAGGTGGTCAATGAGATGGAGATCGGTTTTGGAAAAATTGGTATGCCTCTTCGTGTAGCACTTCTTGGGAAGATGGGTGGACCAAACATCGATGTTATTATGGCAGTTATCGGTAAAGAAGAGACTCTCCTTCGCATCGCAAATGCTATCACTGCAAACTCTTAAAATACAAAACATTTATCACAAAGGGGTATAATCCCCTTTATGAAAAACAAACTCTCTATACAATCTATTTATAAACTTATACTCAAGAAAAAACCTGCACTCATTTATGGGCAGATTATCACTCTTTTAGCTATCTTGGTTAGTGTTCCCATCCCTCTTATGCTCCCTGTTATGGTAGATGAAGTGCTTTTAAACAAACCTGCCCTTTTTGTTCACACTATCGACTCTATATTTGGTCCACTTACACCTTTTTACTACATCGCCATTGTCACACTTGTTGTTGTGCTACTACGCTTCATCTACTATTTTTTCACAGTTATACTTACAAAGACTTTCACCAAAATAAGCAAGTATGTTACCTATGAGATAAGAAAAAAACTACTTGAACATCTAGAGCACACCTCTATGAATGAGTATGAAACATTAGGGAGTGGTGCCATTACAGCCACACTCACAAACGATGTCAATACTCTTGATGCTTTTATCATTACTGGAGTTAGTAAGCTGGTCTCATCAGTACTCACACTCATCGCTATCGCGTTTGTTATGTTAGCGATTGATCCTATCTTAGGCTTACTTATCTTGGTGATTCAGCCTGTCATTATGCTTTTAAGTAAAAAGATGACTCAGGTTGTGGGCAAACTCAAAAAAGAGGAAAACACAAGCATTGCAGAGTTTCAAGAAGATGTGGGGGAGACACTTGAACTCTTTGGACAGATAAAAGCAAGTAACCAAGAGCAACACTTTTTTAGCCATGCCAAAGAGCTTGCTAACAAGATACAAAAAACCTCTAATGAGTACAGTTATAAAAATGTCGCCTATGAGCGACTCTCCTACACCATCTTTTTAGTGATGTTTGAGGTACTTCGTGCCAGTGGACTACTGCTTGTTGCCTACAGTGACTTGAGCATTGGGATGATGTTTGCGATGTTTGGCTACATCTGGTTTATTATGACACCGGTGCAAGATCTACTCTCATTTCAGTACTCCTACTCCTCAGCGATAGCAGCCATAGAGAGAATCAACCTTATTTTAGCACTTCAAAGAGAATCGAGTGGGACAAAAACACTCCAAGACAAGAGAGTAAATATAGAGCTTCAAAATGTCTCTTTCTCTTACGATGGGGTGAAAAATATCTTAGAAGGTATATCTCTTCATATAGATGCAGGAGATAAGATAGCCCTTATTGGTGCGAGTGGAAGTGGAAAAACCACCCTTGCTCAAGTGATCTCTGGCTTTTATGAGACAAGCTCTGGGACAATTTTTTATAACTCCATCCCAAGTGATGAGCTCAAAAAAAGCTCTCTAAGAGAAAAAGTGTTCTTAGTACTTCAAATGCCCATACTTTTTAACTCATCCTTACGATTTAATATCACAATGGGAAGAGATGCAAGTGATGCAGAGATACATAAAGCCCTCCAGATTGCCCAGCTTGAAGATATGCTCCAAAAGATGCCAGAGGGGCTTGACACTCTTGTGGGTCATCACGGCATAAGACTCTCAGGTGGGCAAAGACAGCGCTTGAGTATCGCTAGGATGATAATTGCTAAGCCAAGTGTTGTGATCTTTGATGAGTCCACTTCAGCACTTGATGTACACACCGAAGCAAAACTACAGATTGCTCTTGAGGAGATACTCAAAGAAAAAACAGTCATCACCATTGCACATCGCCTTAGTACGGTAAAAAATGCCGATACCATCCATGTTTTAGAAGATGGAAAAATCATCCAAAGTGGAACACACAAAGAGCTTGAAGAGGAAGAGGGACACTATAGAGAGTTTGTCCAAGGGCAACTTATATGAAACAAATACACAAACAACTTCTCTCTTGGTACAAAGAGCATGGACGCCACCAACTCCCTTGGCGCAATACCGAGGAGATTTACCATGTTTACCTAAGTGAAATTATGCTCCAACAAACACAGGTAAACAGAGTACGAGATGAGTACTACCCTCAATTTTTAGCAAAGTTTCCCTCATTAGAGGCTCTTGGAGATGCACCTTTAGATGATGTTTTAGCAGCTTGGAGTGGGCTTGGGTACTATAGACGAGCAAAAAACCTCCATGCCACAGCACAACTCACAAAAAATGGTTTACCACAAAGTCTCAAAGAGCTTAAAAAACTCCCAGGAATTGGGGATTATACTGCGAGTGCCATCTGCTGTTTTGGACTAGAGCAAGATGTACCTGTAGTCGATACAAACATAGCCAGAGTGCTTAAACGCTACTATGCACTCCTTAATACTCCTGATAAAATCGTATGGGAAAAAGCGGAGAACTTTGTCAATACAAAAGCACCACGAGCCCATAACCTAGCCCTTATGGACTTAGGCTCTATGGTGTGTACCCCTAAAAACCCAAACTGCCAAGAGTGCCCACTTCAAAAAGGTTGTCAAGGTAAAGAGGAGGCGGAACTCTACACACAAACAAAGAAAAAAGAGTACATAGCGATGGAGCTGTTTTTTGGAGTGTATATCAAAGATGGCAAGGTTGCCCTGGAACTCTCTAGTGACAATATGTACAAAGAGATGCTTGTACTCCCTAAGGTTGAGCCTCTTGAAGAGAATTTTTTAGGAAGTTTTAAACACTCCTACACCAAGTATAAACTCGATGTAAAACTCTACAAAGTTGAAGAGTTAGAGGGAGATTTTACCTTTTTAAGCCCTGATGAGTTTAGTAGTGCTCCCATCTCTTCACTGACAAAAAAAGCACAAAAGTTTTTTTAAAACAAAAGTCGGAACTCACTCCCCACTCCAAGTTTAGAGTTAACTTCCACTTGTATCTCAAACTCATCACATATCTGCTTCACTATACTTAAACCTACTCCAAAACCACCTGCTATATTTGATTCTCGACTATAAAGCTTAAAAATCTCATCTAGTTTCTCTTTTGCAATTCCAACACCCTGATCCTCTATACTCAAATATTCTGGTGTGAGTACAATCTTAATTTTTGTCTCTGGCATAGAGTATTTGATGGCGTTTGAGAGAAGATTTGAGAGCAGAAGCTCGGCTCTTGAGGGGATAATCTCCATAGTTTTACTCTGTGTTTGACACACTATCTCTATCTTTTTTGCACTGCTAAGTTCTTTATAGTATGCGACAACTCTTTGCACAACTATCTCCATATCTACAAGCTCACTAGGCTCTTTTTTATCACTAAAATTTAAATAAGTAAGCGATTGGTATATAGTCTCAAGCTGTTTGGTACTAATGGAGATATTACTCAAAATTTTCTTATCATACACCCCTTTTTTCAGCCCTCTGCTTGCACTCATTTTTAAGGCTGTTATAGGAGTATTGAGTTCATGAGAAACATCTTGTATAAACTCTTCAATCTGCCCTATACGTTGATGTAGCGGTCTCATAAAAAGTTTTGCTAACAAGACTGAGATGATGATGACAAAAACAACACTTAGAAAAAGTAAGAGCATTACAAATTTTTGGAGTTCTTGAAGCTCTGTGTAGTATGTGTTTGTTTTTACAATGACATACTTCACATTGAGATGTTCGCGAGGTCCTGATGATATAACCATCTTATAGCCATCTTTTTCAAAATACCCCTCTGTGTAATCTTTCTTATCCCCTACAGGGATGAGCTTATACTCAAACCCTTTCTCCTTTGGAAGCTGAAGTGTAGTTCCCATCATATGAGCTTTGATGATAAGCCCTGAGAGATGATCTGCGAGATATTCTAGCTTATAGTAGGTCTCACTCTCAAGGGAATTCTTTTGAGAGGAGTAGTAAAGGTAGCCTGAGAAAAAAACAAAGAGTAGAGAGGAACCAAGATAAAGGACTAAAAAAGAGTAAAAGGAGCGTTTCTCTAAATCATTCAAATTTATACCCCTCTCCACGAATATTAATAATATGCTCTTTTCCAAGGTACTTACGTAGGTTTTTTACTACAGTTCTCACCGCATCATCCCCTGGCATCTCATCAAACTCCCATATATTTTGCAACAACTCATCGCTACTCACAACTCGAGCACGGTTTTTATAAAGATAGTGTAAAAACTCACTCTCTTTATGGGTCATCTTTAGGTTTTTTTCTTCTATCTTCAATGTATATGTTTTTGTATTAAAGAGTATCTCTTTCCCCAAAAATATGAGTGTATCAAGTCCAAAGTGGCGTTTTATATTCTCTATACGCTGGGCTAGTTCTTCTAAATCAAAAGGTTTTTTTATAAAGTCATTTGCCCCAGATTCAAAGGCAGATTTGAGGTACTTTGTATCGTGAAACGCCGTGATAAAAATAGTAGGAGTTTCATCGTGAAAAGCTCGTAAACTTTTAAGTAAACTTATCCCATCCCCATCAGGAACATTAATATCAAATATATAAAGATCAAACTTCTTCTCTTCACTCAGACTCTCAGCTTGCTTCATACTATAGGTTTGTACAACCTCATAATCATCTTCTAAAAAGTCGACTAATATGTTGGCTAAGGCTGTATCATCTTCAAGGAGTAATATTTTCATACAGTATTATATCAGCATTTAAGTTTTATCTTTTCTTAGGGTGTTATAATTATCTTAAGAAGGGGGCAAGTATGCAACTTTATAATTTTTCATATACAGATAAAGAGGACTTGCAAACATATATATCTACAAATAAAATAGATAAATGTAATGATCTACTCATCCAAATTTTTAGCGGAATTTTACAACCTAAAAAAATGCAAGAGATCTCAAGTACTCTTAAAGATTTTCTCCCCAATGCACACATAATCGGAACAACTACAAGTGGAGAGATCAGTAATGGTAAGATGCTTGAAAACTCACTTGTAATCTCTTTTTCCCTTTTTCAACACACCTCCATAAAAAGCAATCTCTACAAATTTGATAAAAATTTTGATTTTTCTAAGATTAAAAAGGATCTCTTTACAGATACAACAAAAGCACTTATACTTTTTAGTGATGGGATACAAAGCGATACAGAACCTTTTTTAAGGATGATTAGCAGTATTGATCCTAGTGTTGCCATAGCAGGGGGTCGTGCAGGAGATAATGCAAAATTTAAAGACACCTATGTTTTTAATGACAAAGGGTTTACAAACAATGGTTGTGTCCTTGCAACACTTAACAGTGAAGAACTTATAGTAAATAATGACTATATGCTTAACTGGACAACTATAGGCAAAGAGATGCTTGTTACAAAGTGTAAGAATGACATCTTATACGAACTCGATGGGATACCAATCTTAGAGGTTTACAAAAAATACCTTGGAGATGATGTACTCAAAAATCTCCCCTCCTCTTGTATGTCTTTTCCTCTTATCATTAAAAGGGGAGGTATTGACATTGCAAGGGATCCTGTCGCTGTAGTTGAAAATAATGCTCTGATGTATGCAGGAGAGTTTACACATGGCGATAGTGTTCGCTTTAGTTTTGCCAACATCTCAGACCTTACAGATAATATTGAAGAGTATTTTACAAAATTGAGTCAATACCCAGCTGAAGCTGTCTATATTTACTCTTGTACTGCAAGAAAAGCTCTCCTAAAAGAAAAGCTTCAAGATGAACTCAATCTCTTAGAATCACTCGCTCCATCTGCTGGATTTTTCACCTATGGAGAGTTTTTTCAATCTACAAGGATGA
>JAMORK010000001.1 GCA_027063645.1 Sulfurimonas sp. | reverse complement strand
TTCATCCCATTCTTGTTAAAAAGGCTTTAGAGATTGTAAGAGAACAGAAGTTACCTCTTACCGCACACTTTATGGAATCACAAGCAGAACGCGATTGGCTCGATAAAAGTGATGGTGATTTTAAAGAATTTTTTCAAACACTTCTCAAACAAAATACAAATGTAAGTGATGCAGATGAATTTTTGGAACATTTTGATGGTACTTCTACACTCTTAACCCATGTTGTTAAAGCAGATGAAAATGAGCTTGAGAGAATTGCAACAAGTAGACATACTATCATTCACTGTCCAATATCTAATAGACTCTTAGGGAATGGAGCCATAGACCTCCAAGCTCTCGACACTAAAAAAATCAGATGGATTCTGGCAACTGATGGACTCAGTTCAAACTATAAACTTGATCTTTTTGAAGAGATGAAGGTAGCTCTTTTTATGCACTCAGAACTTCCTTTGTTAGACTTAGCAAGAAAGCTCATTCGTAGTGTAACCATAGATGCTGCAAATGCTCTAGGGGTCAATGCAGGAGAGATTGCAGAGGGTAAAAATGCTGATATGCTTATTTTAGACTTAGATAAAGAGCCTAGTAAAGAGTTAGCTATCCATTTAATTCTTCATCGCTATAATATATCAAAAGTTTACATTAACGGTCAACTTCAAAAAGGGGAAGATTCATGAATTTTCTAAAAAAACTGTTTTTACCAATCACTCTACCGATGAAATTTATACAAGAACATTTCAAGGCAATGATATTTTTGCTCATTTTATTTTTATTGTTTGCACCTCAAAGCGAACAAGAACTTAGCCCAACAAACCTTCAAGAGATTCAACTTGTTGGTCCTATTATGGATGTAAGTGAAGTGCTAAGTCAGATAGATAAAGCTGAAAAAAATGATGCAATTAAAGGTGTTTTATTAAGTGTTGATTCCCCTGGTGGAGCTGTTTCACCCTCTATAGAGATAGCTTATGCTATTAAACGTCTTCAAGAGAAAAAGCCTGTTGTTGTGTATGCAAAAGGGACAATTGCAAGTGGGAGTTACTATGCTAGTATCTGGGCAGATGAGATCATAGCAAATCCAGGAAGTATGGTTGGAAGCATCGGTGTAATTATGCAAGGTGCAAACCTAAGTGGTATCATGGAAAAACTCGGTGTTTCAACACAAACAGTAAAAGCTGGTAAATACAAACAGATAGGTACACCAGATAGAAAGTGGACTGATTATGAGGTGAATGAGCTCAATAAGGTGATCCAAGGAACATACGATATGTTTACACAAGATGTAGCTGATGCGAGGGGCTTAGATATCAAAAAACGCGACCTTTATGCCAATGCTCACATCTTTACTGCACAACAAGCTAAGGATGTTGGACTTATCGATACACTTGGTGTATCTTATGATGCAAAAAAAAGAGTTGCAGAGCTTGCAAAGGTACAAAACCCTGTTTGGAACAAAGAGGATAAGTTTGATAAACTTATGAAAAAGCTCTCTGCATCAACAGCAGTAACCCTCTATACATACTTTCCAAATCTAGTCTTAAAATAAGACTAGATCTCTACAACTTCTACTACCTCAGAGAGATTTTCAAAAATTCTTTTTACTCTATCTTGCCAAAGAGCTCCAAATGCTTTTACATCCTCTGGAGTTGCTTCGCCTGAACTTAGTTTTTGCATAAGTGGCATCATTTGTGGATCAGGCATAACAGAACCAGGGTTATAAGTAACATCAACACTTTTCCCATTATCTACTCTTGTAAATCTAGCTGAAGCATCTATGTTTGCATTGAAATGCATAAGAGAGTGACGAGCAAACTGCCCTTGAAGCCCTTTAAAACCACTTTTATCTGTAGCTCCTGTAATCTGTGAGACTACATTAGCTATAACACCGGCAACACCATCTTCTAAGTCCTCTTCAAACTCTACTTTGATAGCACCACGAACTGCTCTACCCTCAGGATAAAGTACTTTAAGTGCTTCTTGAGTAATAATATAAGCTCCAGCTACAGTTGGACAAGAGTGCCCTGCTGCTTTGACAACCTCTAAGTAACTTATCTCATACTCTCCAGCTTCAAATGCACCCAGTACTTGGGAGAGTGGATCTTTAAGTTGTATAGACTCTATAGTGTCAAAAAATGATGGGTAATTCATAGTATCTTTTCCTTTTTTAATACTTTAGCCACAATACTGTACTCCTGACTCTGTGCTTCAAAGATATCATCCACTTTTAAAGTGTCAATATCTACTACATGAGAGTTTTGAGAGATTTGGGCAAAGCCTTTTTTTGTTTTTAATTTTGGATGGTTGGATTCTAACATCTTTTGTAAACTACTAAGTTGATTTTGAGCAAGATTGATCAGAGAGTCTATGGCATAAGGGAAATTTTGTTTAAGTTGCTCTAGCTCTTGAGTGGCGTTTTGAAGTTTAAAATCTATACTTCTACTCAACTGCTCTTTGAGTCTTTGAATCTCTTGGAGATTTTGCTCCATCTTTTTCTCAACTGAGTGTTGTTCAAATGAGTTTTGAAGATGATGAAGCTCTTGGGCTTTTCGACTAAGTTTTTGCTCCATAATTTGTGTATATTGATTTGAGAGAGAATCTAAAGAGAGATAAAGTTCATTCGTATCAGGGAGTAAAATCTCCATAGCAGCACTAGGAGTCGCTGCTCTTACATCTGCAACAAAATCAGATATAAGATAATCTATCTCATGTCCAATTGCTGAGATGATAGGAGTAGATGCTCTAAAGATAGCATCTGCAACACTCTCCTCATTAAAACTCCACAAATCTTCTATGCTTCCACCACCACGAGAAAGTACAATCGCATCATAGTTTTGGGTATCTGCATACTCAAGTGCATTTACAATCTGTGCAGCAGAACCTTCACCTTGCACTAGTACATCATAAATATCTATCTCTAAAAGTCGGTAGCGTTTATTTGCCACTCGTAACATATCTTGTAAGGCTGCACCAGTTGCAGAGGTGATAAGAGCTACTCTTTTTGGAAAAAGTGGAAGTTGTTTTTTAATCTCAGGGGCAAAATAACCTTGAGCAGAGAGTTTCTCTTTGAGTTGCTCGTAAGCCAAAGAGAGAGCACCCTGCCCTGCTGGTTCAATAGAAAAACAGTTGATTTGGTAAGAACCACGGGGTTTATAAAGAGTGATAGCCCCATCAATAAGAACTTTCATCCCCTCTTCAAGACGGAATTTAAGCTTTGAAGCATTGCCTCGAAACATAACACCACTAATGGCTGAAGAGCTGTCTTTTAAAGTAAAATAGATGTGTCCTGAGTTATGAAACGTGATGCGGGAGAGTTCCCCCTCAACAAAGACCCTCTCAAAACTTGTTTCTAAGAGAGTTTTTATCTGCTCGTTGAGTCCTGAAACACTAAGTGTATGCATAGAAAACTATTTTTTACGAGCGATAAGAAGTGTAGAGATATCCATGGAAAAGCTTTTAGTATAAAGCATCTCAAAGCCTGCTTCTTCTAACTCTTTTTGCATATTTGCTACGGTTGAGAAAGTCTCAATTGAGTTAGGTAAGTACTCATAAGCTTCAAGGTTTTTAGAGATAAAACCACCCACTTTAGGAAGTATGTTATTTGTATAGTAGTTCATCACTTTTGCGATTGGTGAAGGGTTTTCATTTTTCATAAACTCTAAAATAACTACTAGTCCACCCTTCTTTAAAACACGATTAAACTCATCTAAAGCCTGTGCTCTCTCCACAACATTGCGAATTCCATAAGTGATACTTACAAAATCTGCACTTGCATCTTCTAAAGGAATCTCAGTAGCAGGAGCGATATGATAATTAAATTTAGGATACTTTTTACGAGCAACATCTACCATACCTACAGAAGGGTCAACTCCCACTATCTCACCAATAGCAATGCCAGCTTTCTCACTTCTATCTCTCCAAAAATCCATCATATCACCTGTACCACAGGCTACGTCAACGATTCTGTCTATAGAGTCTTTTGCATAGTATTTGTATGCTAAATCACAAGCTTTTCTTCTCCATGATTTATCAACACCCATACTCATTACACGATTTGCTGTGTCATAAGTTGGTGCGATATCATCAAACATAGAGACAATTTTTTCTTGCTTTTGTTTATTTTGTTTTCCGTGAGAACTCATAAATTTATATCCTTTTTTTCATCCATAGTATTATATCTTGGCTCTCTTGAGTTGTGTTTAAAACTTCAAAATCATTTGCTTGTGGAGCAACATAACAGAGATAATAATCCACTATATCTTGAGTGAGTTCATACATACTTTGTGTTCCCTCAATCATAATATTTTTATAATCATTTATTTTAAAAAAATTATCTTCTACAAAGACCTTACGTCCTTTGACATTAAAAAGTGGTATCGTTCTATCAAACTCTTTTTCTCTAGAGTATATAAGTATATCTGGAGCCTTGCCATCTACTAGTCTTGCATCAAGTGTTGGTCTATCTTCTCTTACAGTATTACCACCTATCACTAACAAGTCGCATACATCTCGCATTGCATGAACATTTTTACGGGACTCTTTTGAGCTTATAATCCCATCACCTGTTGATCCATCTAAACGCTGTGCCCACTTAAAAAAAACAAAATGACCCTCTAAAAACTTTTTAAATGGCTCTAAAAGTGCATCGCACTCTTGCATCATAATCTCACTATACACTTCAATATTATTCATTTGAAGGATCATATTGCCTTTTTGAGCTGCTACATTAGTGTCATAAGATCCTACATAAACCTCTTTAACACCAAGTTCAGATATTAAACTTGCACATGATGGTGTTTTTCCATAATGGGAACATGGTTCTAGTGTGCTATATAAAGAACAGTTTTGAAATATACCCTGATGGTTTTGCAAGAGATGTGTATGGATATCTAGAGAGTCTGTGAGTGCTAAGATATAGCTGTCGTTTGTCAGTTTATAATAAGCTTGTTTGAGTGCATTGACCTCTGCATGAGGCTGGCCTGCTTTATGATGTGCTTCTACTGAGAGTATTTCACCATGCTCACCAAGGACACAACATCCTACAGCAGGGTTAGGGTATGTTAAACCCTGATATTTCCAAGCTTCTTTAATGGCAAGAGCCATAAAAAACTTATGATCTACTACCATTCAAAGTAAGTTTTTGCTTTTTTAACATCATCGAAATTTACTTCGTATGTTTCACCCTCTTTTTCAAAAGTAAGCTTTTTTCCATCAACTTGAATAAGTTTTGCTTTAAGTTTCTCTTTTTCACCATAGACAACAGAGACATTTTCCTCTAGTGATTTTTTGAAATGATCAAGTGTTATTAGTTTTCTCTCAATACCTGGAGAACCAACCTCTAATCTATAGTCACCTGAGACAGGAGGAGTTACATCTAAAAGTGGAGAGATTAGGTGTGTAAGTTCCACACAAGTGTCTAAACTCACACCTTTGCGTTTTCCATCTTCAAAATCTGGAGAGATAACACTTACACGGTAAATAGTCTCTTCACCCTCATTCACAATCATTGTATCATAAAGCTCTAAGCCAACTGATTTTGTTAGTGAATCTATATCGCTTTGTAAACTCATGATTCTTCATCCTCTTTAGGTTGTTTTGCTATCTTTTTAAATAACTCTTCAAGTGTTTGTGTCTTTTTCAATTGCTCATCAAACTCAAAAGTAAACTTTGGACATCTATACCAACCCTGATCTTTAAGACAATATGTCTCAACAATAGGACGAGCCTTTCTTAAAAGTTTAAGATAGTCACGTTTCTCTTGTTCTGTAAATTCATGAGGGTTGATATAAACTTTTGCATCACTTTTACCACGAGAACAGACAACTTCAACTATATCTAATTCATGAAGTCTCTTGTCATTCATTTTTCCAAGTGCTTGGGGGATTAACTCTAAGAGAACAGATTCAGTTCTCTTAAGTTTTATTTGTGCTTCAGTCATGAGTTTATAACTCTACTTTTTGCTCAACTTTTTTGAATGTTTCAAGTACATCACCTGGTATAACATCGTCATAACCACTGATAACAACACCACACTCATAACCATTTCCGATCTCATCAACATCATCTTTAAAACGTTTAAGTGAAGTAAGTTCACCTTCGTAATGAACAACACCATCACGAATAACACGAACCATACCACCACGAATAAGACGACCATCAACAACAAGACAACCAGCAACAACACCCTTAGGTATTTTAAATACTTCTTTAACTTCTGCTTGACCAGTGTTCTCTTCAGTATATTTTGGAGCCATCATACCAGTAAGCATACCAGTAATATCATCAATAAGTTGATAGATGATTGAGTATGTTTTAATCTCAACACCTTTTTGTTTCGCTGCTGCTTTTACTGCACCAGTTGGACGAACATTAAATCCAAGAAGTACACAGTTTTCAGAGTTGTTTACAAGCTCAACATCATTTTCAGTAATTCCACCAACACCACTAGAGATGATGTTCACTTTTACTTCATCATTACGTAATGCTAAGATAGAAGATTTAATCGCTTCAAGGGTACCATGAACATCTGTTTTAAGTACCACTTTAAGAGATTTAAGTTTACCCTCTGCAATCATCGCTGTCATATCTTCTAATGAAGACTTCGTAGAGATTGAAAGCTCTTTATGTCTGTCATATTCATGACGTTTCATTGCAAACTCTTTAGCTTCTTTGTCACTATCCATTGCAATCATAAACTCACCAGATGCTGGAACTTCATTGAGTCCTGCAACAACTGCGGTATGTGATGGTAAAAGAGTTTTGATCTGTTTGTTGTGTTCATCTATCATCGCTTTAACACGACCATAGGCTGCACCACATACAACATAATCTCCAACTTTTAAAGTACCATTTTGTACAATAACTGTAGCAACTGGACCACGGCCTTTTTCTAAAGACGATTCAATAACAGCTGCTTTAGCAGGTGCATTTACATTTGCTTTAAGCTCTAAGATCTCAGCAGTTGTAAGGATATTTTCAAGTAAATCATCAATACCCATACCTGATTTTGCAGAAACAGGAACGAACTCTATATCTCCACCCCAGTCAACTGGATTGATACCATGCTCAGCCATTTGGCCTTTAACCATATCTGGTTGAGCAGTCTCTTTATCCATCTTATTTAATGCAACAATAATTGGAGCACCTGATTCTTTAGCAAGTTTAATCACTTCAAGAGTTTGTGGTTTAACACCATCATCAGCAGCAACAACGATTACGATAATATCTGTAATCTCTGTACCTTTTTCACGCATATGACTAAATGCGGCATGTCCCGGAGTATCTATGAAAGTGATTGGTTTACCATCTTGCTCAATTGTATAAGCACCGATATGTTGTGTAATTCCACCAGCTTCACCCTCAGTAACTTTTGCTTTACGAATTGCATCTAGAAGTGAAGTTTTACCATGATCGACATGACCCATAATAGTGATTACAGGAGCTCTCTCGGTTGCATCTGGATCTGCTTCGACATCATCCTCTTCAACAGTAAACTCATCTTTAGGATCGATAATTGTTACTTCAACACCAAACTCTTCTGAAAGAATTTCAATCTCATCATTTCCAAGGAAATCATTTTTAGTCATCATCATACCAAGATCAAAAAGAACCTTAATAATGTCTGACATTGGACGTTTGAGAGCCTCTGCAAATTCGTAAACACGAATATCTTCAGGAATCTCTACTTCAGTTACCACTTCCTCTTCATGTGAAGATTTTTTATATTTTTTCTTCACATCTTTACGAACTTTACGTCCACGAGGAGCTTGTTTCTTGTTACCATTTCTACCAGCTGGCTTAGGAGCTCTTGGTTTTCTAGGCTCTTCTACAGGAAGTGGAGCACGCTCAGTTGAGTTAAGGTCAAGTAGTGTTACTTGATCATCCATATCCATAGATACATCTGACATAGCTCCACCGAAAATATCCATTTTTCTACCCTGATCTTTTTTAGATACAGGAGATTCTCTTTTTGAAGATCTTTTCTTTTGAGCAAGTTCAGCTAAAACTTCTTGACTCATTTTTCCATAAGATGAAACATTTACTTGCTTTTGTGGTGCAGAGTAAACCTCTTCAACTTTTGGTCTTTTCTTCTTCACAATTTTTAAACCAGATTTTTTAATAGCTGGTCTTAAAGATGGTTGTACAACTCTAAGTGTAGTCTTAGGTTTTACTGGAACCTCTTTTTTCACTTCAGGAGCTTTTTCTTCTTCTGAAGGTTTTTCTTCTGAAGGTTTTTCTTCTGAAGGCTTTGCTTCTGTAGCTTTAACTTCTTCTTTTACTGGCTCTTGTGGAGTTGTTTCAGATTTAGTTTCTTCTTCTTTTTCAGTAGTAACTTCAGTAACTTCAGCTTTAGGTTCTTCCTCTTTCGAAGGTTCCTCTTTTGCTTTTTTTACAACTTTTGCTACAGTCTTTGGTGCTGGTTTTTCATCATCACCATTCATAATATAGTTTGCAATCGCTTCAGCTTGTTCCATGCTCACTTTACTTTGTGCAGCTTTCACTTCAATTCCCATACCCTTAGCTTTTTCTAAGACATCTTTTGAGGCAATCCCTAGCTCGTCTGCAATTTCTTTAACGCTAACTTTATCTGTCATCAGTGATGATCTCCTTTAGTTTGTTCATAAACTTATCTTTTTGATTACTTCTGCATTGTCGCATAAGAGTTTTTGAGATTTTCTTCTCATCTAAAAGACATTCTTTACATAAATAAAAACTTCTACCACGACCATTGAAACAATCTAATTCGCCATCTTTACATTGAAGACGCACTAGATTGTTTTGCTCATCTCTGCTTCTGCATGCAACACACATTCTGATTGGTAGATGAAATTTTTTCGCCATTATATCTAAATCTTGCTTTATTTAATAGAGTTTATCGCTCTATTATTAGTCCATTGTTATCAAAATCCAAAACTTTGACACCAAAGTCTGGAAATTTCTGCTTAAACTTGTTTGCAATCATTGCAGAATCATCATCATATACAAGGGAGAAAAAAGTACTTCCACTCCCTGAAAGTGTACTCATTAAGGCACCTGACTCATAGGCTACCTTTTGCACTGCAAAAAGTTCTGGAAGTGTTTTCATACGAGCTTTTTGATGAAATCTATCTTGTGCTGCAAGTTTTAACATTTCCCAATCTTCATTAAAAAATGCTGCAACTGTTAAAGCAGTATGGGAAAGATTATATACTGCGTTCTCTTTAGAGTATGACTTAGGTAAAATTGTACGTGATTTTGATGTATTCATCTGCTTATTAGGTATTACCACTACAGCTTTAAGGTAATCGGGAAGATGTTTACGTTGTGAAAATACTTTATTTTTCTCAATTGTTGCAGCATTAAAACCACCCATTACTGCTGGAGTGATATTATCTGGATGTGGTTCATACACAAGTGCATGGTTTAATATACGGCGTTTACTTACACGAATCCCTGCAGCTTCATGTGCTGATGCAATAGCAGATACTATAACGGCAGAAGAACTTCCTAGTCCTCTTGACATTGGAATTGAATTAAAGAATGTAAACTTAAAATTTTGTTTCTTTTTTGTCAAACGGGTATAGTGCTCATTAAAAATTGAGATAAAAAGGTTATTACCCTTAAGACGAGGATTATTTTCCCCTTCCCCTTTAATACTGACACTAAAAAACTTTGATGGATGGAACTCTACACGATTACGTAGATCTACAGCAAGACCTAAAGAATCAAATCCTGGTCCGAGGTTTGCAGATGTTGCAGGTACACTTATAGTCACTTATGACTCCTCTTTTAACCAACAGCACCTATCATATAAAGTGGTGTTGCATTTTTACTAAACTCGTTATAATCAAGTACATCAGGAAGGGTAAAATTCACTTCCGGCACTGTTTCTAACTTTTGAGTTTTTATTTCTGATGCAACTTTAACAAAATGAAGCTTTCCAATCGCTTTTATAGGCTCATTTTCATTAAAATAAAAGGCATCTGTTGCAAAAAGTGGGATATCTTTTAAAATACTCAAAGATTTTAAAAAGATATAGGCCACTTTAATCGCCATAAAACTTCCTGGACCATTAGCATAAAACAATTTTTCAATAGTATATTTTCTCATCAAGTCTTGAAATATTGTAGGTAAAACATCTGAACTTTTTCCACTACTTTCTATAGTTTCAATAAGCATACTCTCTTCATATATACCTATCTTGATAGGGGATGTAAGTGTTATAAGAACAAGATCTACCTTTTTATGCATAAGCTTTTTCTAACTCCGCTGTTTTAGCACCAACAAGCTCTACAACTTCATAATTTTCTGGTGATTTTAAAAGCTCAAGAGTTAGCTTATGATTCAAGTCATGACTTCCTGCAAGTGCTTCATAATTACCTATGAAATTCATCCCTATAAGTGACATATCACCAATAGCATCTAAAATTTTATGACGAACAAACTCATTATCAAAACGTAATCCTTCAGGATTAAGAATCTTTTTCTCATCAAGAACAATGGCATTTTCTAAAGATCCACCAAGAGCTAGACCTTTTGAGCGAAGATACTGCACTTCATGTAAGAAACCAAAAGTACGAGCACGTGCAATCTCATTTTTGTAGGACTCTTTTGTAAACTCTAGAACATACTCTTGAGTATTGATAACGGGGTGAGGAAACTTAATAGTAAAGTCATACTTTAAATCTGGTGAGGGTGAGAGTTTTACATACTTCTCCCCCTCACGTACTTCTATCTCTTTTTTAATACGCATAATACGTTTAGGGATATCTTGCTCACTAAGCTCTGCTTCATCTAAAAGCATACAAAAACTTGCACTACTCCCATCCATAACAGGTACCTCATCAGCATCGACAATAATTTTTAAATTATCAATCCCATAAGCATATACAGCTGAGAGAAGATGCTCAATCGTTGAGATTACATGTCCATCTTTTCCTATCACTGTAGCCATTTTTGTATCAACAACATTATCTGGAATCAAAGGGATAGCAACATCAACATCACTACGATAAAATACAATGCCACTACCAGATTCTAAAGGTTCTAAGCGAAGCTTCACTGGTGAACCCTTATGAAGTCCAATCCCTACAAGTTCTACACTCTTTTTAATTGTTGTTTGATACATCAGATCTTCCTTAATTTCTTTCTATAATCTCTTTAGCATTTTTTATAACATCATTGATATTGAGTTTTATCCACTGTTTATCCATCCACTCTTGTGGACGAACTTCAATACCTTGCACTAAAACACCAAAGTGTAGATGATCACCCATAGCATAGCCACTTTTTCCTGTATTTGCTATAGTCTCTCCACGGTGTATCTCATCACCTTCATTTACTTTAATACTTGAACAATGTCCATAGATAGTATAAAGACCTAGACCATGACTAATCACAGGCATATTTCCATAGAGTCCATTATAATCACTAAAAATGACTACCCCTTTATTTTGAGGTTTGATCTCAGCCATCGCGTTTGATGCTAAATCTAATCCTAAGTGATAAGCTTCAGAGATAAATTCACCATTATAATAATATTTTCTATGATCCCCAAAGTGTGCAACAACTTGAGCATTTTTAAGAGGGTACATTTTATTGATTTTAAAAGATTTTACTAGCTCATCATCATTCACTTTTGATGTAATCTTATGAATTAAGATCTCATTTTTTGCTCTTACATCTTCATTAATGATTTTAAATTGTTCTAAAGGATTTTCTACACCATCTGTTTCAACGAACTCTTCTGCAAGATCCGCAATTTTTCCTTTTAGGAATTTATCTTTGAGTTTGATTTTAGAAAGTCTATAATCTTTTTGTTTCAGGTATAAAGGCACATAAGACTTAGATATATTTCCAGCTTTATCTTTTGCTACAACGGTTGCTTTGAAGCTACTATCAGTTACAGGCCAAGCAAGTAGTGAGATATAATAACCATCTTTATAAAAACTTTGTGGTTTAAAATGTTTATGATCATTTCCCTCAATATAAAGTTCATCTAAATTATCATCTTTTGCTTTAAAAATAACAAGTGCAGAACCACCTTTTGAAATTTTGTAGGAGTTACTCACTATACTTAACTGTGGTTTTTTCTTATCTATTTTCAAATCAAGTACTTTTGTTACACTATTGCCCTTCAATAGATTCCATTTACTGCCATCAGTAGCTTCAATAATAACTTTTATCTCTTTATCTTTTGTACTATAGGCAGTTCTAGGTGGTTTTACCTCTAGGTTTATACTTGCTTGTGGTGCGAGAAGTTGTTCATTTATCAGTGTTGTTTGATCAGTAGGTGTTTGTAAAATAACCTTATAAGACTTAATCCCACTTGCATCACTCAACTGAACTTTTAAAGGTTTTTTTAGATTCCAGTAACCGTTTGAAGCAACTTTCACCTCTGGAGCAACTCTTTCAAAAGTGTTTGAAAAATAAACATATAGACCTCCTCCAACAACTAAAGTAAGTGCTAATAAGCCTCCGAATGATGACTTTTTTTTATTATTGTATCCCAATTATATTTCCTCTTGCATATGTATTAAATTATTTGTTTCATCATATAAAAGCACTTTTTGTACATGTACAATACTAAGTGCTTCTTTTGATATCTCTATAGCCTCATTAAGGCTGGCTCCTGATGATTTCATATCATCTTCATTTAAAATAAAAAGAGCAGTTCTTGCATCATCTTTGAGCATCATCTTTCCAAACATCAAAGCTTTGAGTCTAAATAAGCTTAAAGACTCACTCTTAAAAAGATACTTTCTACACTCCTTATAGTCTGCACCGAGTGTTATCAATTCACTCATTCGAGCAAAAAATGTACCATCAACTTTAGCCCCTTGTAATTTACAAGAGTCTACTAAATAAGCTGCATAAAGTGATGTTGCCATTTTTTTATTTATTTTGATATTTGCTTGTAAAAAAACTTCATATAATGATATTTTTTCTAAAGAAACAACACAATCAGCACCACTAGGTAAATGTTCACGAAGTTTATCATACCAAGGGAGAAATGCATATCTTTTATCTATCTTTTCTAAAGAGACAAAAGAAACTTTTTTATGCATCGTTAATATGTATGTATATAAGGCAGATCCATTACAGAAAGTGTCATTATCACACTCAATTACAATATGTTTTGCATCCTCAAATTTACTAAATAATACCACTCGTACTCTTTTTGTAAAATTATATACTATTTCTTATTCATTTTATAAACATAAGCCAAGACTTCTGCAACAGCAGCAAAAAGTGCTTCGGGAATTGGCTTTTCCACTTCAACTTCTGCATATAAAGAGCGTGCTAATGGTGGATTTTGTACTATATGTATGTT